>DATLVL010000083.1:0-21773 GCA_035577525.1 Gemmatimonadales bacterium
CCGCTCCCAGCCCGGATCCCCGCACACCGGAACCCCGGTGGCACCGACCACCTGATCCTCCGGCACGTCGAGCGTCACCTGAAAGTCGCCAAAGTCCCCGTAGAACTCTCCGGCGGGATAGAGCGGATGCGCCTCCCAGCCGTAGCGGTCGTACACCACGACCTTGGGATACCACTGCGCGAAGTCGAAGCGCCGCCCCTGCCGGCCCTGGCGGCGCGGCAGCGTCGAGGGGCGCGCCTGCCAGTCGATCTCGACGGTGAGGGAGTCCCCAGGGAGCAGCGGATGCGGCAGCGCCCAGTGCGCGATCGTCGAGTCGGGGGCGAAGGGATAGTCCGGTGCGCGCGACTCGCCCATCACACTGCTGCTCGTGATGCGCTCGAAGGCGAAGTCGGGATCCTTGAGGCGCTGGAACCGCACCCGCCCTTCCGACTCGTCGACGGCACTCCAGCGCGAGCCGGGACGGAACGCGTTGAGGTACTGATGGACGTAGAACGCGGTGAGCACGTCGGGAGAGCGGTTCACGTAGGTGATGCGTTCGTGGCCGGTGAGTACGCCGGCCGATTCGTCGAGCGACGCGGTGATGCGGTAGCCGACCTGCTGCTGCCAGTAGGCGGAAGTCGTGTCGCCGAAGGCGACCAAGGCCGCGAGCAGCAGCATGGGGATTACAAGCTAAACGGCACATCCGATGCCGGGGAGTCGGTCCCGCGCGAATTCGGCGTGTGCGGCGTGTTTCGGACGACAGTCGGCCGGAGGAGTGGGCACAGGTTGTGGCCCCCTCTTTCAGGAGTTACCGATGTCGACCCTCCGTGTCCCCGCCGCGCTGGCGCTGACCGGCGCCGCGATCCTCGCGCTCAACGCCTGTCGCGACCGCGCACCGACCGGCGCCGCGCTACCGGCCGATGCACCACCGCCCGTGGCCGCGCCGCCGGCCGCTGCCGCCCTGCGCCCCGACCGCCTCGCCCAGCTGTTCGCCCGCGCGCTCGCGAGTCCGGCGTTCCGTGCCTACGTGAAGGCCCAGCTCGACGCGTCGCCCTTCCCCGAGCACAAGATCGAGCTGCAGCGCTTTCTGCCGGCGGCGAGCGGACGCGCGCTGCGCTATCTCGCCGAGGGCAGTGCCACGACGGCCGACGACGTGCGCGCCGAGCTCGATCGGGCCATCCCGCTCGAGGTGTACCTGCCCGTGCCGGCGCAGCGCGCGGCGTGGAGCGGCGACGCGAACGTGCTGGTCGCGACGGCGCTCCAGGACCACGACACGCCGGTGGCGTTCGACCCGGCGGGCCACCGCTACACGTTGAACGCCGACGCTCCACCCGAGACGCCCGTCATCGCCATCGTTCCGGTGGAGACGGACTTCACCGCGCCTCCTGCCAGGCAGCAATGCATCGAGCTGGACTGCGGCGGTAGCGGCGGAGGAGGCAGCGGTGGCGGGGGCACGATACCGCCGGCCGGCCTGTACATGCGCAAGTCGCACATCGTGGGCGATTTTGAAGGCTGGTTGAAGGGATCCCCCGAATATGAAGTCCATATCCTCGGCCAGTTGGGGCAGTCGGACTCGCTGAAGGACTACGCGTGCGCGGGGGAGCATCAGTCCGGATTCCGCTACTACGATGAGAACGATGCCGACTGGAATGGCGATGTGCTGTTATACGAGCAAGACGAAATCGACGCCTACAAGGCGCAGCATCCCGGACAGGGAGTGCGGGTGCTCGTCATTGAAGACGACGACACCCCGTGCGTCATCAAGACAGACAACACGAGCATCAATCGACTGTTCGCCACGGCGGACAGCGTGTACAAGCTGTACACCGCGGGAAAAGACCAGCAGACTACCATCGGCAGAGTGTGGTGGGCCGCGCAGATCGTCCGAAAGATCTGGACCTATGCCGCCGGCCTCATCAAGACAAACGACGATCTTGTCGGCAATGCGATCGACGCGAAGGTCGTCGGGGATCTCACGCACACCGGCTACAACTGGATTCTGAAGGCTGACAAGAACACGACCACCGGCTGGATCGACCTCGAAATGCGTTAACCAAGGAGACCCTATGCGCACCTGCATCGCGATGTTGCTCACGCTCACCGCACCGGCAACCCTGGCGGGACAATGGAGCCTGACCCCCGAGGTCGGCCTGACGGCGTTCAGCGGCTCGGCGCGCGACTCGAACGGATTGCGCGTGGGGCCCACGCGGGCCACGATCCTCGGGCTGCGATTCGGCCGGGAGACTAGGGCGTCGGGAATCGGTCTGCGTATCCTCACGGGCTCCACCGGCTTCGGCGCGACGGACGGCGACCTCACCGTGATCCAGGAGCACCAGCTGCGCCTCCTGGAGTTCGCCGGGTTCTTCTCCTGGCGCGTGGCGCAGATCGGCACGGCGAGTCGGCTCGGCGTCGAGGCAGGACCGGTGCTCGATGTCTGGACGCCGCAGGGCGGGTCGTCGCGCAGCCGGTTCGGCGCCGTGGCGGCGCTGTCCTGGGCGTTCCCCGTGTCGCCGCGGCTCGACGCCGCGCTGCGGCTCGAGGGGACGCTCACGGGCTCGCTGTTCGACGCGGCCGATGTGCCGCCGACGGCGCAGTGCCAGGCGACGTGGCGGCGCGGCGCCGGCTTTGCCTTGCGGTGGCACCGCTGATGTCGCCATTGACGAAAAACGTCACTTTTGTTACAAGTGACGAAAAACGTCACTTTTGTGACAATTGACGTATAACGTCATCTGGGAGTATCTTGCCCGGGATGGCCCGACCCGCGTACGTGGCGTTCCTTGCCGATGTCGTCGCCTCGCGCGCCCGCACCCCGCGGGCCCGCGCGACGCTGCAGCAGCGCCTGCGCGAACTGGCGCGGGAGCTCAATACGCGCTTCCGCGCCCAGCTCGCCGCGCGCGCCGCCCTCACGCTGGGCGACGAGCTGCAGGCGCTGTTCACGAGCCCTGCCCCCGTGTGGCAGGCCGCCCACGAGCTGCGCGTGCGCCTGCCGGACGTCGAGTGGGTGGTGGCCTGCGGCAAGGGCGAGCTCACGACGCCGCTGCACCGCGGCGCCACAGCTCCCGAGCTCGACGGCCCCTGTTACCACGCCGCCCGCGCCGCCCTCGATGCCGCCAAAGCGGACGACCGGGTCTTCACCTTCGGCGGATTCGACGCCTGCGTCGACGGCCACGCCCGCTACTACTCGGCACTGTACCGCGGCTGGAGCGCCGGGCAGCGCCTCCTCGCCAACGCCCAGCGCGCTCGTCCCGAGGCGAAGCTCAAGGAGCTGGCGCGGCTCGTCGGCGTCGCGCCGACGAGCATCTCGCATCGCCGCCGCCGCATGGCCTGGCACCTCGTCGTGCTCGGTGATACGATGTTCCAGGAGGTGCTGACGCGATGAACCCGGTCCCCGCCGCCCTGCTGCTGGCGTTCGCCATCGCATCGGGCTTTGCGCCCTGGCGCAAGGCCGGGTGGACGACGCCGGTGCGCGCGCTGTTGTGCGAAGCCCTGGCCGTGGTCGCCGCGATCGCGCTCGCCTGGCTGTCGCGCGAGCTCGTGAATGCCACATCGGCGGGATACTTCTGGGGCCGCCTCCTGCTGCTCGCCGCGGGCTACTGGTATGCCTGCGCCGGCGGGGCGTCGCTGGTGCGCCGCGTGCTCGACCTCGTGCCGGTGAGCGAGTCGCCGAAGGGCGGCAAGGAAGCGATCACCGTTCCGGCGGTCGAGCTGTCGCGCGGTCTCGTGATCGGTGTGCTGGAGCGCACCCTGGCGCTCACCCTCGTGCTGGCGAGCCAGTTCAGCGCGCTGGGGATGATCCTCGCCGCCAAGGCAATCGTCCGCTACCAGGCGCTCGACGACCGCGACTTCGCCGAGTACGTGCTGATCGGAACGCTCACGTCATTGTTGATCGCGTTGTTCGTGGGGTTGGCGATCCGCCAGCTGCTCTTTTAGGCTCGCTACCGCGTGAGCGGCGCCGCCGTCGTCCCTTCCGTATCGACCACATACACCGCCCAGTCGCCATCCCGGTCGCTCTGGATCGCGAGCCGTTTCCCGTCCGGGAACCACGATGGGGTCTCGTCGAGCTGGACTTTGTTGTGCACGCCGAGGCGGCGGCTCCTGCCCGACGGTACGTCGACGAGGTAGATGTACGCCTGTGTGGAATCCGAGCCGCGTGTGGACGACTGAAAGGCGAGCGAGCGGCCACCGGGCGCCCAGGCCGGCCGTTCTTCGTTGTCGAGGCCGGCCGTGAGGCGCCGTTGATTCGAGCCGTCGGCATTCATGAGGTACACGCGCACGCCCTGGCCCCGGATCCCGCGCACGAAGGCGATGGTCTTGCCGTCCGGCGACTGCGCGGCGTCGTAGTTGAATCCGGAATCAGTCATTACGGCGCGCCGATCGGTCCCGGTGGAGTCGATCGTCTGGATATGGAGATTCGGGAAGACGCCGGCAGTGAACAGGATGCTGCCGTCGTACCGCCAGGAAGGTGACTGCGCCCCCGGTGTTTCGATCACGACGTGCCGACCCTGCCCGTCGGGGCGAATCACCACGATTTGTTCGGCCGCTCCCTTGGTGCAGTAGACGATCCGGGTCCCATCGGGGGACCAGCGCCCGGAGTACGCGCCCGCCGAATCGCTGGTGAGCTGGCGCAGCCCCGAGCCGTCGGCCTTGATCGTGTAGAGCTGCGACTGGCCGGTGCGATCAGAGCTGAAGACGATGCGCGCGCCGTCGGGCGAGACGGACGGATCGCCGCCGATGGTGCGTTTGGGGTGCGGCAGGAGCGCGGCCGCCAGCGCAGTGGCCGCCACGAACGAGATGCGGGGCATCGTCACCTCCAGAAAGGGTCCTCGTTGCGATGCCGTGTCGGCTCGCGGCGTTTAGATTGACGGGCGTGAAGCGTCCCTGCCGGACCGCGGCGCTCGTGATGACCGTGGTAGCGACCGCCCGTTGTTCCGGCGACCCCTACGCGCGCTACGCCGCCACTCTGCATGAGGACGTCGACGCCGCGATGGTCGCGGCGTTCCAGATGACCGCCCGGCTGCAGCTCACCGTCGTGCACAACCAGATTCCGGACGACAGCCTGGCGGTGGCGCACGATATCGTGACGCGCACCGCCACCCGGGTGGGCGAGCGCGCGGCGCATTTCCGCGCGGTGACGCCGCCTGACGACCTGCTGCGGGTGCATGCCGATCTGAGCCTCGAGCTGTCGCGAGTCGCCGAGGCGCTCGACTCGCTGGGCGAGGCATTTCAGCGTTGCGCCGCCGCCGACCCCACCTGCCAGTCGCACCTCGACTCGCTCTCGCAGCGTTTCGGTTTCGTGGGAGAGGACTTGACGATGGCGCGCAGCCGGATGCAGCGCATGCTCCAAGCCCATGGGATCCTGCTGCGGAGGGTGGGATGAAACCACGGAGGCTGGCGACGCTGACCCTCGTTCTGGCAGGGCTGGCCTGTGCGAGCCCCGAAAAGCAGATCGAGGCGAGCCGGCGTTACCAGAGCATCACGTACAACGACACGACGATCGAGTCGTTCGGCCGCACCGACCGGGCGGTAACTGGGGTGCTCGTCTCCGGACCGGGCGACTCGGTGCGCTTCCGCATTCGCGCGGCGCAGGACGACCTGGTGGCCGGCGTGGACATTACGCTCCATCCGGCGACGAGCCGCGACGAGGCGCCGCGCACCGCGCGGGTGGGGATGCCGAAAGGGACTGTGCCCTTGATGGGAACATCGGTGGCGTTTCTCGAACAGCTGTTGCGCCGGGCGCGGGCGGTGGGCGGGGATAGCGTCACGATCCCGGTCATGCAGGTGGGAGCGCAGGCCTCGCTCGAGGTGTTCACGGTGATCCAGAACGGGTCCGATTCGGTCGTGTTGGTGGGTGCGGACGGGAATCAGACGATGGGCCTGCACCTCGCGGTGGATGGGCAGGGGCGGATCCTGGGCGGCGTGATTCCGGCCTCCGGATCGAAAATCCAGAGCCTCGACGCCGCCCAGTAGCGCGCCCGACCTAGGGTGCGAGGACTGCCATCACCAGCTGGGCGTTTTCCCGCGTCGTACCCATGTAATAGAAGATGTAGACCTTGTGCGTCTTCTCATCGAGCGCGCACGTCCGCGCCCCACCACCCGTCGCGACCGTGCCGACGACAGAAAATGCGCTGGGCGAGTCTTCGTGGACGATCGTCATGGTGCTGTCGACGCGATTGGGATTGAATGCGAGCTTCGTCCCCGGGTCGAAGCAGTTCTCATCGGCGCGGCTCGGCACGTGGAAGCGGGTCACGACGCTGCCATCGTCGGCGTTGACCACGACCATCGCCGTGTCGCACGCCATGAAGAGGCGCCGGGTGGCAGCGTCGAGCGACAGCCCCTGCGCCCGGCCGCACGCTGGGATTTTGTACGTGGCCTCGATCTTGAGCGTCTGCGCGTCGACCCGCTGGATGAACCCCGAATCCTCGACGTTGAGAAACAGCTTCCCCGTCCCGTCGGCCACGCCGGATTCGAGCCCATCGCCGATGGTGGACTTCATGATCAGCGTGCCGGTCCGCATGTCGACGACCCACGCGTCTTTCCCCTCCCATGTGAAGGCGCGATGGGTGACGGGATCGTAGCGGATGCCGTCCCCATTGGCGTCCACGTGTCCCGTGACGGCGAGCGTCTTCAGGTCGAAGAGGACGCCGCTGCGGACGAGGCCGCGGTTCAGGTCGGCGGCGATCGCGTAGCCGCCGCCTCCGCCCGCGACCGTCCCGATCACGCTGTCGTGATCGACGTCGATGACCTTGTCGCCCAGACCGTAGAGGCGCCGCCCGACAGGGTCCACGATGATGTAGTCCGCCCGGGTTACGCCGAGGACCACGCGTTTGACGACGTGGTAGGCGGGTGCCTGGCCGGCGAGGCCGGGCGACAGGATCGCCCAGACGAATCCGGCACAAGGAAGGAAGCGACGCATATGCATGCTCGAAGGAGGAGGACCTGGGAAACCTGCATCACGAAGCTGACGGCAGGATGACAGGAGAAGGAGACAAGAGAGGCACGGCTATTCGCCTGTCAGCATTCTCCTCCGCAGGGTCGTCAAGCGACGCCTGAGCGAGCCGTCGTACACCCGGTCGCCGATGCGCACTACGACGCCGCCCAGGATGCCTGGATCGGCCTTCACGTGCGCCCGGACTTCCTTACCGAGCACCTCGGTCAGCCGCTCCACGATGCGGCTGGTGAGGGTCTCGTCGGGGGCGGTCGCGAGCGTGACGCCAGCGTGCACGCGATTCTGCTGCACGTCCACCAACGCCTGATACTGCTGCGCGATATCGCCCAGCAGCGCCTGGCGCCCGCGGCGCATCACTGCCTGGAGGAAACGGATGAATTCGGCCGGTGCCGCGTCCTCGAGCGCTTCGGCGAGCAGCCGCCCCTTCACTGCCTTCGCCACGCGCGGCGAGGCCAGTACCGCGACGATCCGGAGATCGGCGCTCACGGCCCCAGCCACGGCGTCCATCAAGCGCCCGAACGCATCGACCTGTCCGAGCGCGCTGGCCGCCGCCAGCAACGCCTCGGCGTAATTCTTGGCGATGGTAGCGTTCTTCAATGCCGCTGCCCGATCGTCGCGAGGTAATCGAGCACGAGGCGGCGATTGGCCTCGTTGTCGAGGTTCGACTCGACGAGCTTCGACGCCGCGGCGATCGAGAGGTCTACAGCTTCGCGCCGCAGCTCCAGGATCGCCTTCTCCTTCTCGGCCCCGATCTCGCGCCGCGCCCGCTCGAGCAGCGCTTCCTGCTCTTCGCGCGTCTTCGCCAGCAGCTGCTCGCGCTCCTTCTGCGCCACCGACTTGGCGGTGGTCAGAATGTCCTGCGCCTCGGCGCGCGCCTTGTCGAGCGCCTGCTTGTGCTGCTCGAGCAGCCGCGCCGCCTCCGCGTTCGCCTTTTCGGCGTCGGCGAGCTGTTTGGCAATGCGCGCTTCACGCTCCTCTACCGACTTGAGGAGGGCCGGCCACCCGAAGCGCCACAGGATGGCGACGAGGAGCCCGAAGACGACGAGCGTCCAGAAGATCATGCCCGTGTTGATGTCGAACGGGCTGGGCTGCTTGGCGGCCTCGCCGGCCGGCTCCTGCAGGAGCGACAGCAGGACGAGCATTACTTGAGCAGCTTGAAGAGCAACGCGAAGACGAGCGCGGCGAGGCCGACGCCCTCGACGAGCGCCGCGGTCAGAATCATGGCGCCGCGGATGTCGCCCGACGCCTGCGGCTGGCGCGCGATCGCTTCGACGGCGCGGCCGCCGATCTGGCCGATACCGATGCCGACGCCGACGACGGCGAGGCCGAGCCCGATGCCGGCGCCGAGCAGGGCGTTGGTGTTCAGGGCGGTGACCGCGTCGGGCGCGGCCTGGAGCAGCAGCAGCATGTTCACCATGACAATCCTCGTGGAAAGTGGACCGAGCGCACTAGTGCTCGTGTTGCAGCATGCCGATGAACACCGAGGTCAACAACGCAAAGATGTAGGCCTGCAGGAACGCTACCAGCAGCTCGAGCAGCATCATGAACAGCACGAAGCCCACCGAGCCGGCCGCGACCGCCCAGTTGCCGAAGATGAAGATGAGGCCGAGCAGCGCCAGGATCACGAAGTGGCCCGCCGTCATGTTGGCGAACAACCGCAGGCAGAGTGCGAACGGCTTCACCAGCTTGCTGATCAGCTCGATCGGAGTCATGAGCCCGGCCATGGCGACCGCACCGAGGCCCTTCATCCCGGGTGGGACGAAGACGATCGTCTTGAGGTAGCCCTTCGGCCCCAGCGTGAAGAAGCCCGAGATCTCGGTGATGAGGAAGGTGAGGATCGCGAGCGTCGCGGTGACGACGATGTTGCCGGTGGGGGTCGACCCGTACGGGATCAGCCCAAGAAGATTGCAGTAGAGAATGAAGAAGAAGAGCGTGAGGATGTACGGCGCGAACTGCTTGCCGTTATGGCCGATGTTCGCGATTGCGACGTCGTCGCGCACGAACAGTGCGACCGCCTCGACCGCTGCGCCGAACCCCTTGGGCGCCTTTCCTTCCTGATAGCGGCGTTGCACACTGCGCCCCGCGACCAGGACCGTCGACCAGACGAGAAACGCGGCGAGGAGCAGGAAAACAACATGCTTCGTGGGAGAGACATCGACGCCGAAGAGCCGCCAACCCGTGGGCAGCGCCAGCTCACCGAAAAACGGTACTTCGATGAAATGGCTGTCCGCCGTATGCCGGAAGATCATGCCGCCGATGTCTGGTGCCTGCATCATTTCAAGAACCTCGTCTCCACAAACAAGAGCGGCAGCAGCACGCCGACGTAGCCGAGCGTCGTCTCGAGCAGTGGCAGCGCCGTGCGGTGCGTCGCCGACGCCGCGAGCAACAGTCCCAGCACCAGCGCCCGCACTGCCATGCCGGCGTACCAGCGCGCCATGAATACCGATTGCGGCGCGTCCATCGCCGGCCGCAGCAGGGCGACCGCAGCGAATTGCGCCACGACGGCGCAGCCGCCCCCGATCCCTGCCCCGCGTCCTCCCACCAGCGCCGCCGCGCCCACCAGGATGAGGCCCGCGGCAAGCAGCGCGGCGTACGGCTTCACTTTTTGGCGGTGTCCTTGCCCACGCGGTAGTAGATGTTCATGAACCCGCCGAACCCGCCCACGAACGCCCCCACGATCGCGAACAGGGGGCGCGAGCCGAACCAGCCGTCCACCAGCCACCCCAGGGCGCCGAAGCCGAGGATCGCGCCGACGAAGGCCAGGGCGAGGGCGAAGTACTCGTAACCCTGACCGTAGCCCTTCGACTCTGGCGTCTGGTCGTCGTCTGGCATTGGAACCGGCGAAAAGTATGCGCTTGTGAAATTTTTCGCAAGCAAACGGTCAGAGGTGCAACTTTATGTGGCACTTGGGAGTACGATGGTGTATTCTACCCAGTCCATGACCACCACACCGCGTCCCGGCGCCCCTCCCGGACACCCTCCTCAAGGCGACGTCGAGCTGCTCGAGCGACTGGCGGCTGCCCGGGACAAGCTGCTGGAGCAGGTGGGGCAGCGCATCGTAGGCCAGCGCGACGTGGTGGATGGGATCCTCACCGCCGTCTTTTCGGGGGGCCACGCGCTGCTCGTCGGGGTGCCGGGTCTCGCCAAGACGTTGATGGTGCAGACGGTAGCCGAGGCCCTGGACCTCAAGTTTTCGCGCATCCAGTTCACACCCGATCTGATGCCGTCCGACATCACGGGGACGGAGATCATCGAAGAGGACCAGGCCACCGGGAAGCGCGGCTTCCGGTTCGTGCGCGGGCCGGTGTTCGCGAACATCGTGCTGGCGGACGAAGTGAACCGTACGCCGCCGAAGACCCAGGCGGCGCTGTTACAGGCGATGCAGGAGCACCAGGTGACCGCGGCGGGGCAGACGCACGCGTTGCCGGCGCCGTTTTTTGTCCTGGCGACCCAGAACCCGATCGAGCAGGAGGGGACGTATCCCCTGCCCGAGGCGCAGCTCGACCGCTTCATGTTCGAGCTCAGGGTCGGTTATCCGTCGAAGCAAGAGGAGGAGGCGATCGTCGAAGCGACGACCGCCGATCTATCGACTTCGATCCGCCCCGTGTTGACCGCCGAGGACGTGCTGGCGTTGCAGCATCTGGTGCGCCGCATTCCGGCGACGCAGGGTCTCGTGGCGGCGGCCGTAACGCTCGTGCGAATGACGCGGCCCGACGATCCTTCGGCGCCCGACTTCATGAAAGAGTATGTGAGCTGGGGGGCGGGCCCCAGAGCGTCGCAGTATCTCGTGCTCGGCGCGAAAGCCGTAGCAGCGCTCGAGGGGCGTCCGATGCCCGACTACGAGGATCTCAAGAGAGTGGCGCCGCTCGTGCTCACCCACCGCCTCGTGATTAACTTTGCCGCCGAGGCGGCGGGGAAGACGGCCGCCGACCTCGTCAGTGAGCTGGTGTCTTCTTCGCCTTCTGCTTGGTCTTGAGCGCAGCCCGCGGCGCACAGAACGCAACCTCATCCTTCGTCAGGGAAGCGAGTGCCAGGGAGGAGGTAACGGATATTTGATGGATGCCGCAATTAGCCCTCCAAAACCATCGTAAATCAAGCACAATCATAGTGTTGACACTTCGTTGAAAACGGCGCCTTATTGTCAGTTGCCGTCGTGCGGAGCACTCCGTGCTGGTAGCCGGTACGCATTTTCGTCTGCTCACGTTGGGCGTCCCGATGTTGGTGTCGGCCGCCGGCGATGTCGTGCGCTACCGTACCCGAAAGCACTTTGCCCTCCTGATCCGGCTCGCACTCGAGCCCGGCCGCAAGTTCGTCCGCGACTATCTCATCGATCTGCTGTGGCCCGATGCGCCCCAACAGCACGGCCGTCACTCCCTGTCCCAGGCCATCACCGTGATGCGCAATACCGTGGGCCGGGAGTTCGTGGCGGCGCAGCGCAACACGCTGGCGCTGACGGCGGGCGTGATCGACGTCGACGCGCTGCGGCTCGAGACGTGCGACGCGGAGATCCGCGGCCGCTTCCTGGAGGGCTTCGATCTGCGCGGTGCGCGCGGATTCGACGAGTGGCGGGAGGGGTGGTCGGCCCGGCTGCACCCCAAGATCCGGGATTGTCTCGTGAAGAAGATGGATGCGGCGCGCCGGCTGGGCGATTTCGCGACGGTCGAGCGACACGCCCTCGTGCTGGAGGATCTCGATCCGCTCTCGGAAGACGCGCTGCGGGGCATCATGGAAGCGCGCGCATGGGTCGGAGATCGCAGCAACGCGCTCAAGGCGTTCAACCGGTTTACTACGCGAATGGCGGAGGAGTTGAACGCCAAACCCAGTCCCGAGCTCGAGCGGGTGGCGGGGTTGCTGCGGGAGGGACGTCGCGCAGCACCGCGGCCGGCACCGGACGGAGTCCCGCCGCGCGAGGAACGGCGCTTCGAGCCGGAGGCGATCATCGGTCGCGAGCGCGAGTTCTCGGCACTGTACGACGCCTGGCTCGAGGTGCGGCAGCGCAAGCCCCGGGTGATGGTGGTCCTCGGCGATCCCGGGATCGGCAAGACCACACTCACGAACTCGTTTGTTTCGTCGTGTCAGATGGACGGTGCGGTGATCGCGCGCGCCCAGGCGTACGACGCCGAGCGCGAGTTGCCGTACGCAGTGTTGGCCGAGCTGGTGCGGCAGCTGACGTTACAGCGTGCGATCGGCGGAGCGGAGCCTGAGGCGTTGGCGGAGTTGTCGCGGTTGACGCCGGACATTCTCGCTGTGTTTCCGGGAGTACCCTCCCCGGCGGATTGGCCACCCGAAGTGGTGCCGCTCCGATTTGCCGATGCCTTCCTGAAGGCAGTTGGAGCAGCATCGGACGACAATCCGGTGGTGCTGGTAGTGGATGACTTGCACTGGGCGGACAATGCGAGCGTGGGGATCCTTCACATGCTTGCTCGTAAACTCAGTGGGGTCCGCCTGATGTTGATCCTTGCGGGTCGTCCTGCCGAACTAAGCATTTCGGGCGCTCCCGGCGCGTTAGCGATGGATCCAACAATCGAAGGTCTACAGACTCTTCACCTAGAAGTGTTCTCATCCGAGACGGGGGCGGCGTTAGTGAGAAGGGTCGGAGATCATGCCCTCGACAAGAGAGGCACTCTACCGACGGACCGGATCCTTAGAGCTGGCGCCGGGAACCCGTTGGCGATCGAGCTCTTGGCCAGAGAGTGGACAATGCGTGGGGCGGACTCGCTATTGGGGCAACTCGAAGCACTCGACTCACTACCCGCACCCACTCTCGGAATTCCAATCGCCATCCGGACTGTTTTCGAGCGTCAAGCTAGGCGGCTCGCTGCCCGGACTCGAGGCGTGCTCAACCTTGCGGCCGTTTTGGGTCGCAGACTCGGTGATCTTCCGTTCTATGAAATCGTGGACTGTTCTCCCGGCGAGACCGTCGCCCATTTATCGGAACTGCTGTTGTGCGGACTGGTAAGAGACGTGCACGGAGAGCTCGAATTTCGCAATGAGTTAATTCGGGCCCAGGCCTATTACGATGTTGCTGAATCGGTTCGTCGACAGTTACACCACCGTGTCGCCGAAGCATTGTGTTCAGCCGTGTCGGCCGATGCGAAGGGGGCCCAATCGGAGATTGCGTGGCATTTCTTGCGCGGAGGGGATGCTGGCAGCGCGTTGCCTTTCGCGATTGGTGGGGCAGAGAAGGCCATTCTCGTTGGAGCCCCGTCGGAAGCTGAGCAGATTCTGAGTCCATTCTTGACTCTTCAAAACGACGAGTCAACGACTCACAGGGTTCGACTGCTACTGGCCAAGGCTTTCCTTGATCAGTCCAAAGCTCAGGAGGCCGTACCGATACTCGAAACTCTGTTTCCGAACATTGTTGCTGACAAGATGGAAGTCGCCGAGGTGGCTTTGCTGCGGGCCCGGGCAGAGTACTTGCTCAATCGAGAGAGCGGCCGGACATACCGTTCGGCAGCCTCAGCGGCACTCGAGGCTGCCCGCAACACGTACGACGAGAAACTCATCGTACGAGCGCTCTTCGAGTCGGCTAGAGCAGCCAAGGAGATAGGTGAGGAAGAGACATTCTTCAAAGCGCAGACCGAGTTGACTCGCCTGGTCGCCGACTCGGCCTACGATGCCCTCCCCGAGGCACACTACGCCAATGCCTTTTGCGAAATCGCTGTCGCGCGGGCTCGAACCGCCGAACTGCACATGAGACGAGCGATAGATCGTCTTGGAGAAGGCGTGAGTAGAACCCAGGAGGCAATACTAAAAAACGCACTCGGGGTTGTTTGTCACTCTCAGTGCAAGATAATCGAGGCTAGCCGAGACTTCACCGAAGCGCTTGAACTCACTGAGCGAATCGGGGACGACTCTCGTGCATCTATGATTGCGGCAAATCTGTGCACCTCAATGACTCTACGAGGGGATTTCGAGTCAGCGATCACCTGGGGCAACTACGCTATTGAACGAGGGCTCAAGGCACCGAATCAACCCATGATGGTCCTCGCATACGGCAATCTTATTGATCCCTACGTCATGATCGGATCAGTTGATAAGGCACGTCATTGCTTGAGCGCAGCGAAGGAATGGCTTCGACACGATCGATCATGGTTCGCGCGTAGGACTCTCCTCCTCGAGGAGATATCGCTTGAACTCATGACGCAGAATCACGAGGGGTTCCTACGGATTCTATCTGAGATTGACGCCGAACATCGAGGGCGCGAAAGACTCAACTCGCATCCTGGCGCGACTGCTAAGTACCACGCGCGCAGAGCTTTGCTCAACGGTGAGCCAAGGGCTGCACTCAAAGTAGCAAGCGATACTGCCTCGACCTACGAGAAGGAGTGCCCACTCGTCTATATCGACGCAATGGCAGCAAAGGCTTGGGTAGAATCAATAGTCACCGGTCAGCTTGAAACCATGAATCAGGTTTACGCAACTCTGGCTGATTTTGGAATGCCTGGCAAAGCTGCTTTGTTAGGGAGAGAAGGGTTTCTTACAGAGCCTGAGCAGGGCCAGAAAAGTGGAAAGCTTGGGCGAGGACTTGAACCGGGCTCAACTGACCTTAGCGGGAGCGGACTCCTTCCTGACGCGCCACGGACCACTGCTTCGCGCAACCCAAGCTCCTAGCGCGTGAACCGGTGATCCACCTTGGTCAGCGGTTGCCCCGAGGAGCCTTCTCAGGTTTGCCGACTGGGCCACCAACTCGACAAGGGCTGGGTCGAATTGCTTTCCGGAAAACTTGCGCAGTTCGTCGAGGGTCCTCTCATAGGTTAAGGCCTTTCGATACGGCCGATCGGTAGTCATAGCATCCAGCGTGTCTGCTATCATGATGATTCGAGCGGCCAAAGGAATCCTTTCTCCGGCAAGACCTTCAGGGTACCCGCTACCATCGTAATTTTCGTGGTGATGACGGATGGCCAACTCGACCGGTCCCCGGAACTCCGCGATTGTTGCTGCCAACTCAGCACTCCGAGCTGGATGACGCTGCATCAGCATTCTTTCGTCTGGCGTAAGCTTTCCCTCCTTCCGTAACAGAGGAGCGAATTCTTCATAGATCTTGCCAACGTCATGAAGAATTGCGGCACTTGTTATGTGGTCCACTAACTTGGCCGAAAGGTCCAAGTCCCGCGCTATGGAACGCGCGTACTCTGAAACTCTCAGCGAGTGGCCAGATGTGTAAGGATCGCGGGCTTCGATTGCCTTGACCATGAGCTCCAATAGCTCTCGGTTCACTCGCTCCAGCTGGAGGTTCATTTGGTGCATGTGCCTAACGAAGAACAGCGGCACAACTAGCACAGCCAGCCCTACTAGTTGAGACTTTAAATAGAGGTAGGTCAGGAGGACAGCGAGAGAACTGGCAAGTAGATCGTAAAGCAAAGTCCCTGCGGCTATCCGATGCCAAGCTTCGCGTACAGACACTCGACTACTAATGGCAACGGCCAACGCTACACTGCCAGAATTGACAAGAAAGTACGTGACTACAAGCCCTATAAACGCAGGCGCGTTAAAACTGAATCGCGTACCAGCGATTGATCCACCCAGTGCATAGTAGACCTCCGCAGCAACGCCGACCGCCAGCATGTATTGAGCTGTATTAAACCAAATTCGGATCGGTGGCTTCTTACGAACAAATGTGTCTACAACGAAGGCCGTCAATCCACTGATGGCCATCGGCCAAGGGTGCTGAAACAGCATCACCGATGCGATGAATGGTACAAACGCGACAGAACTTCCCACGTTGGCGAACGACATTCTAAGGAAGGATGTGTCGCAGAGTATGGCGAGGGCCGCAAAAGCAACAATGCCATTCCAGTTAGCCGTGGATGACCCCGACGGAAGGGTCCACCCGTTAGCAGCAAACAGATAGGCAGCAGCCACAGTGACGACCGCTACCAAACCGTAGATGCGCAACTTGTCGCGGGTTCTAGGCTCCGTCACTCGCCGTCCTCACTACTGTCGTAGCAGTACGTTTGCGGCTGAACAACTAGAAGATTGGGGTGGCCCCAGAGAAACGCTACCGTTTTACCAGGATACGGTACCATTCGCGAAAAACAACTTCGCGATCGACGTGAACAGAACTGCGAGCAGTTGGGTCAACATCGAGCGTCACCTCCCTCACGGGACCTACGAGAAGTAGATCGAGACTTCTAAGGAGTGGCACGCCTCGCTATGGCGCACCGGACGCTTCGCTCGTTTTTCTGTCGCTCGTCTCCGCTCAGGTAACGATGACCGGGGCCCCCTTGTCCTGAATGTCCAGTATTTCCCTGATATGAAGTGGGCCGCTCAATCGCGGCCCGCAAGTTCGCTGAATTTTCGGGCTAGTCCGCCCGCTGCCGCGCGAGCGCCTTGCCGATCGCTCCAACCACCGCGTCGATCCCGTCCGTCTTCTGAACGATCTCTTTCACGCCAAGCGCATGCAGCCGCGCCACGTCATGGTCCTGCACGCCGCCCGTCACGATCAACACTTCGGCATCGAGCTGGTTGCCGGGCGCCATCAACCGCTCCACCACCTCCGGCGCATTGAGATCCGGCAGGGTGTAATCGAGCACGATCACCGACGGGTGTACGCGCCCGATCTCGAGCAGTCCGTCCATCCCCGTCTGTGCGAGCGTGACGTCGGCTTTCAGCTCCGAGGTCTGAATCGCCCGCACCAGGAGCTTTCCATAGCTCTTGTCGTCCTCGACGACGACGATCGCCTCGCGCGGCTCCGGTGCCTCGTTCTCCAGATCCGGCGGCACCGGCATCCCATGCTCGCGCAGGAACGCCACCAGATCCTCGACATCCACGCGACGATGCCCGGTGGGAGTGCGATGGCCCTTCAGGTAGCCCTGGTCGATCCAGTGGGCTACCGTCGCGGGCGTCACCTGACACAGCCGCGCGATGCGCAGTGTACCCAAGAACCCCATAGTCTTCACAGAAGCCATGATAGCGACAATATCGATAAAAAACTAGATACGCAAGCTCACCTGACACTTCGCCAGTGTGATGTGGATCACATGTGTTTTCTTGTGAACAACTCGAAACGCTAAACTATTCCGCTAAAAATACTTTAGCGTCGTGCGTCGACCCACCGGTTGGTGGCATCCAGAACAGCGAACACTGCGCTGCGCTCAGGGCTTTCCCTGATCTCGCAAGTGCCCGTCAGCAGCATTGCCTCGCGCCCGCCCAGGCCGTGGACGGCCACGAGCACGAAACGACGGTCGAAGGCGTCGACCAGCGCCGCCCCTTCGAGGGCGATCGAATCATCCGCCAGGAGGTCATCGAGACACGCGGCCGCGGCACGGGCCGCCGTCTCAACGCGGTTGCGGTAGGTGTCCGTCCCTTCCATCTCGTGCTCCGACTCGCGGTCGCCGTACCCCAGCTTCACGCGCACCATGATGCGCTGCAGCTTTTCCGACGGCCGCACCGCGAGGTCGCGGTACATCACCACGCGGCGCTTGGCGCGCACCGCGATCGCTTCTTCCTGCAGCTGCTCGATCGGCCGTACGTCGGCGGTCTGCGCCACGCTGATCTTGCGATGGTCGACCTTCACGCCGAGCTGCGCCATCAGCGCCGACTCGATGTTGCGCACCACCTGCTTGGGGGGTGTATCGGGCTGCGCCAGTACGTGGATCTCGCTGATCTCGCCCGCCGCCGTCACGACGATGCTGGCCGACAACACGCCCGTCAGGCCGGCGATCAGATTCTCGGCACGCTTCACGCCCCAGGGATCGGGGACGGGTTGCGAGGCACGCGCCGCCGGCTCGATGTCCGGAGTCGGCGTGTGAGGGGTCTCGCGAATCGGTCTCGGTGTCGTCACGGCTCAACGCTCTCCCATCGCCACTCGGTTGCGGCCGCCGGCCTTGGCGCGATACAGCGCCCGGTCCGCCGCGACGAGGACGTCTTCATGATGTTCGACTTCCGGCGCGAACGTCGCCACGCCGATGCTCACGGTCACGAGCTTGGGCGGCAGTCCGAGGCTCTTTCCCAGCTCCTCCACCCTGCTCCTGACTTTTTCCGCCACCAACCGGGCGCCATCTCGGCCAGTGCGCACCAATAGTACTACGAATTCGTCGCCGCCGTAACGGGCCGCAAAGTCCGTACTACGAACCACTTCCAGAAGCTCCGAAGCTGTGCCCTTGAGCACAAGATTTCCGGCCTCATGTCCGAAGCCGTCGTTGACCTGCTTGAAGTTGTCGACGTCCATGAACAGCACCGCAAACGGCTCCCCGCTGCGCTTGGACCGAGCCAGCTCGTTGGCCAGCCGGTCGCGCAACAAGCGCAACGTCCCGAGCCCCGTCAGGGCGTCGATCGCCGCTTTCTGCTGCGCTTCTACGGCGCGCCGGGTCAGGTAGGGGGGACAAGCCGCGAGACTCGTGCGCCCCTGCGCCGCCGCCTGGGAAAATCCGCGGCACGTAATGAACCCGCATGCGCCGCAATCCCACGCCCGCCCGTTTGGGGCGAGGCCGATCTCGGCAAGGATCCCGTCGACCGCGTCCGAGTGCGGGTGCACCTCGCGCGGCTCCAGTGGAAACACGGCGCCGAGCTGCACCCGGCGCGCCACGGCGCGATCGACCACCGGCTCGGCGGCGCGCGGCGGCTCGCTCGCCTGGACGATCTGACGCCGTTTGAAAAGCCCGTCCTTCGAGCCCATCAGGGGATGGTCTAGGCAACCCTCATAGGGGAGGATGTCGACGAAGCCGAGGTCGATGCGGTCTACCGCCACCGCTTTGGCGATCGCCTCGAGCCCGGTCAGCCCGCGGACCTTCCGGAAGCGCCGGCTCGCCTGGCGCTCCGTGATGAGCAGCTCGAAGGGCAGGCCGCCCGCGGTACTGAAGTGACGGCGCCGCTCCTCGGGGATGCGCGAGAAGTAGGTCGCCTGCTCGTGCAGCCGCACGCCGCGGCGCACGAACAGCCGTTCCAGGTCGTCGAAGGTGAGCGCCACGTCCGACTCGCCGCGCCCCGCCCCGTCGCTCACGCCGGCATAGATGATCGGGGTCTCGTCTCCGTGCAGCGCGCGCAGGTACCGCGCCTCGGCGGCGACCGGATTGGCCACCGGGGCGAGGTAGGGCACCAGCTCGGGATAGCGATCGCTGATCAGGTCGACGATGACGGGATCGGTGCTGCGGATCAGCGTACCCCAATCCTTGTCTTCCAGCAGCTTCAGATATTCCTCAGCCACCAGCTCGTCGCCGATCACTCCACGTTGCACGATATGGAATCCCGCCGCGTAGCAGGCGTTGACGACCTGCTCCTGGGTGGCGGGCCAGAAATGGGCGACCGCTTCGACACTGAGAATGAGCACGGCGCGGCCACCCCCGACCAGCTCCAAGGCGCGGTCGAGATTGCCGGTGGCGCGGATCGCTTCGTGGGGGCAGGTGGGGACGCAGACGCCACACCGCGTGCACGCCTCGTCGACAATGGAGACGCGCTCGGGGGAGACTGCCACGGCGTCCGAAGGGCAGATGCGTACGCACGCCAGGCAGGCGACGCACAGATCGGGCTCGATGCGATAATCCACTGGACTGTCGCGCCTCGTCCGGGTAAGTGCTATACCTGGGTCGGTCGCCATAGGATGGAAAGGGAGTCTAGCGAAGTCAATATCAGACAATTGCGTACTGCTTGATCTTCCGGTACAGCGTGCGCTCCCCGATGCCCAGCACCTCGGCAGCCTTCCGGCGGTTGCCGTGCGTCTCCTTCAGCGCCGCCTCGATTGCGGCGCGCTCCACATCCGCCATCGACATCCCCGGCCGGTACAGCACCGCCTCCTCCACCACGGGCTCCGTTGCCACCGCCGCGAGCGGTGTGCCGTGGGGATCGACCTCGATCACCTCGACGCGGCGGGCGGCGGGGCGATCGTCGAGTCGGCGGCGCAGCTCTTCGACCTGCAGCTTCAGCTCCACGAGGCTCCGGAAGATGAATTCCAGCTCCTTTCCGGCGACCTCGCGCGGAACGCCGAGCACCCGCACCGGCAGGCCGCGGCCGCGGTCGCGGATGTCCTCGGGGATATCCGATGCGCGGATCTCCCCCTGGGGCGCCAGCACCACCATCGACTCGATGAGGTTGCGCAGCTGGCGCACGTTGCCGGGCCACTCGGCGTCGACGAGGATCTGCAGCGCCTCGGGGGTGATCCCTGCGAAGTGCCGGTCATGCTCCTTGGCGAGCTCGGCGATGAAGCGCCGCACCAGGATCGGGATATCCATCTTCCGCTGCCTGAGGGGCGGCAGGTAGATGTTCAGGACGTTGAGCCGATAGTAGAGGTCGTCCCGGAACTCGCCCAGCGACACGGCATCCTTCAAGGGCCGGTTGGTGGCGGCGAGGACGCGCACGTCGACACGGATCGCCTGCGTGCCTCCCACCCGGTAGAAGGAGCGGTCTTCGAGGACGCGCAGCAGCTTCACCTGCGTCGCCGACGGGATCTCGCCTACCTCGTCGAGCAGCAGAGTACCGCCGTCGGCCAGCTCGAAGCGGCCCAGCCGCCGCTCGGCCGCGCCGGTGAACGCGCCCTTCTCGTGGCCGAACAGCTCGCTCTCGAGCAGCGTCTCGGGGAGCGCGGCACAGTTGACCGCGATGAACGGCCGCTCGCGCCGCGGCGAGAGGTCGTGGATGGCATGCGCCACCAGCTCCTTGCCGGTGCCCGACTCGCCCTCGATGAGCACGGTCGAGGTGACCGGGGCCATCTGCTCGATCTTAACGAGGACTTCCTGGATCGCCGGGGACTCACCGACGATGCCGGTGCGCTGTTGCAGGCGGCGGCGATCGATCACCCGCCGCACCACGCGCACCACCTCCGCGGGATCGGCGGGTTTCTCGAGATAGGCGGTGAGGCCGGTCTCGGCCGCCAGCTCCTTGGGATCGGGCTCGGTCGATTCGACGAGGCCGAGGGTGGAGATCGAGCGATCGCGCGCGGCGGCGAGCAGCCGGCCGGTCGCCGGCTCGTGCAGTGCTCCCGTCACGACGAGGCAGTCCGGCTCGCGTCCCGACAACGCGTCGCGCACGTCATCGAACGACGTCACCATAGCCGTGGCGTAGCCCGCCCCCTCGAGCGCCGCGTTGATGCGGACGGCGTGCTCGAGATCGTCGGCGGTCACCAGGACACGATCAGGCATGGGCGCTGTCAGCCATCAGCTCTCAGCCGTGGTCGGTGGGTTGGCCGCGCACCAGTTGCACGGCGTGGGTCAGCAAGCCGTTGAGCACCGCGAGACCATCTTTCACGCCTCCGGGCGAGCCGGGGAGGTTCACGATCAACGTCTTCCCCCGGGTCCCCGCGACACCACGCGACAACCACGCGCGCGGGAACTTCGGTGCATTGCGGGCACGCAGGGCCTCGGCGATCCCGGGTGCCGTGCGTTCCAGCACGGTGGTCGTCGCCTCCGGCGTGATGTCGCGCGGGGAGAGACCGGTCCCGCCGGTCGTGAGGATCACATCCACCTGCCCCGAGTCGGCCCAGCGCGCCAGCTTGCCGGCGACCTGGCCCGCTTCGTCGGGCACGGTGCTGCGAACCACGATCTCGTAACTATTTGCAGCAGACCAGCTTACGATGGCGTCGCCGGAGGTGTCGGCGCGGCGCCCCTGGGCGCCGAGGTCGGAGATGGTGAGGATGCCGATGCGCACGCGCCGGCTCCCGTGCTCAGCGTTTCGTGCGGTGCGGGATGAAGGGCATCTTCACGACTTCCGCGGGCGCCGTCTTGCCGCGCACGTCGATCTCGATCTTCGTCCCCGGCTGCGCCTGGGCGCGCGGCAGATACGTCGTGCCGATTGCGGCTCCGACGGTGGGAGTGATCGTGCCACTGCGCACGATGTCGACCGGCTTGCCGCCGAGCGAAACCGTGAACCCATGGCGCCCGACGAGCTTCGGCTCGGTGACGTGGAATCCCACGAG
>DATLVL010000084.1:0-2282 GCA_035577525.1 Gemmatimonadales bacterium
GCGCGGCCAGGCGGATGTGGGCGCGCATCATGCGAGATCGATTCCACGCCGGCGACGAGCGGTCGCTCGCGCTCCGCTTCCACACCCAGACCGGCGGCGTCACGCTGACCGCCCAGCAGCCGTTGAACAACGTCGTGCGAACGACGCTGGAGGCGATGAGCGCCGTTCTGGGCGGCACGCAATCGCTGCACACGAACGGTTACGACGAGGCCCTGGGGCTTCCGTCGCAGAGCGCGGCGGAGCTGGCGCTCCGGACGCAGCAGGTGATCGGATACGAGACTGCAGTCCCGCTCGTGGCCGATCCGCTGGGCGGTTCGTTCTACGTGGAGAACCTCACGGACCGGGTGGAAGAGGAGGCGGAGTCGATCATGGCCGAGGTAGACGAGCTCGGAGGCGCGGTGGCATGCATCGAGAGCGGCTGGACGCAGCGGCGCATCTCCGACAGCGCATACCGCCTGCAGAAACGTGTGGAGTCCGGCGAGCGCGTGGTGGTTGGAGTCAACCGGTACACCGAGACGGGCGCCGAGGCGGTGGAGATCATGAAGGTCAGTCCGCGGCACCAGGTCGCGCAGACACGCGCGCTCAAACGCTTGCGGTCGCGCCGGCCGAAAGGGGTGGTTGAAAAGCATCTCGCCGGGCTCGAGCGCGCGGCGCGCGGGACGGAGAACCTGATGGTTCCGCTCAAGGCCGCCCTCGCGGACTACGTCACCATCGGCGAGTGCTGCTCGGTCCTGCGCCGCGTGTTCGGCGAGTACCGGCCGGGTGAGGCGGCCTGATGGAGCCGACGCCGAAAAGGCGAAAGGTCGACCCGCTCAACGAGCTGCGCCAGCGGAGGTACGAGGCTGGGCACGGCGACGCCGACGCTTTCAACCGCCAGCACGCCAAGGGCAAGCTGACCGCGCGCGAGCGGATAAATCGACTGGTCGACCGCAACTCGTTCGAGGAGATCGACATCTTCGCCAAGCACCGCGCATCGGGTTTCGGCCTGGAGAGCCGGCGGGTGCCGGGCGACGGCGTGGTCACGGGGATGGGGAAGATCGACGGAAGGGCCGTGGTCCTCTTCAGCCACGACGCGTCGGTCTTCGGTGGGTCGCTGGGCGAGGTGTTCGCCGAGAAGGTGATCAAGGTGATGGACCTCGCGCTGCGCAACCGGATTCCGATCATCGGGATCAACGACTCCGGCGGCGCCCGCATCCAGGAGGGCGTCGTGTCGCTGGCGGGCTACGCGGAGATCTTCTGGCGCAACGTCGAAGCCAGCGGCGTCATCCCTCAGCTCAGCCTGATCCTTGGTCCGTGCACCGGAGGCGCCGTCTACTCTCCCGCCATCACCGATTTCACCTTCATGGTCCACGAGGTCGGCTACATGTTCATCACCGGGCCGGAGGTGATTCGCGTCACGACGGGCGAAGAGGTGACCTTCGATTCCCTCGGAGGAGCCGAGGTGCACAACGTCAAGTCGGGCGTCGCGCATTTCCTCGCGGAATCGGAGGACGAGTGCTTCGCCCAGGTGCGCCGGCTGTTCAAGTACATACCTCAGAGCTTCGACCAGCAGCCGCCGCTGGCGGCGGCGAACGACGATCCGCAGCGGGCGGCGCCGGGGCTCGCGACGATCATCCCGGACAACCCGAAGGAGCCCTATGACATCAAAGAGGTCATCGGGATGGTCGTGGACAACGGGGACTTCTTCGAGGTCCAGCCGTACTTTGCGATGAACATCGTGGTCGGGTTTGCACACCTGGACGGTCACCCCATCGGCGTGGTGGCGAACCAGCCCAAGGTGATGGCCGGGGCGCTGGACATCAACGCGTCGGTGAAGGCGGCGCGGTTTGTCCGCTACTGCGACGCGTTCAACATCCCGCTGGTCACGTTCGTCGACGTGCCCGGGTTCCTGCCGGGAACCGCGCAGGAGTACGGCGGGATCATCCGCCACGGCTCGAAGCTGCTCTACGCGTACAGCGAGGCGACGGTGCCGAAGCTGACCGTGATCACGCGCAAGGCGTACGGAGGCGCGTACTGCGTTATGTGCTCGAAGCACATCCGGGCGGATTTCAACGTGGCGTGGCCGACGGCGGAGATCGCGGTGATGGGTCCGGAGGGGGCGGTCAACATCGTCTTTCACCGGGAGCTGGAGGGCGCGGCGGACCCGGTCGGGCGGCGACGCGAGCTGGTGAGCGATTACACGGAGCGTTTTGCCAACCCCTACATCGCGGCCGAGCGGGGGTACATCGACGACGTGATCGAGCCGCGGCGTACGCGGCCGGTGCTGATCGACGCGCTCGAGA
>DATLVL010000085.1:0-2544 GCA_035577525.1 Gemmatimonadales bacterium
CGCCGAGGGCGGCGCCCCCGGGGTTCGTGCCGATCGCCAGGGTCACGTTCCCGGAGAACGTCGTCACGATGTTGCCCACGGAATCGTAGGCGCTCACCTCGACGAGCGGCGAGAATCCGCCGCCGGCCGCTGTGGCGGAGGGCTCGGAGGTGAACTGCAGGTGCGTCGCGGTGCCGCTGTTGATGTCGAATGGATCGCTGGTCGCCGCGGTGAGACTCGGCGCCGTCGCCGACAGCGTGTAGCCCGTCCCGCTGCTCACCGCGCCGACCTTGCCGATCTTCAAGTCGGCAAACGTGGCCGCGCCCGCGGCCGCCGCCGTCGCCGTCGTCCCCGACAGCGTGGCGCCGGCCGCCCCGGTCCCGGGGGTGATCGCGACCGTCACCGTGCCGCTGAAGCTCGTGACCGTATTTCCCAGCGCGTCCTGGGCCGTGACTTTCACGGAAGGCGCGATCGCCGCACCGGCTGTGGTCGCCGACGGCTGCGTCGTAAAGGCCAGCTGCGTCGCGGGCCCGGGAGAGACGCTGAAGGTCGGGCTCGTCCCCGAGGTGAGCCCCGCCGCCGCCGCCTGGAGCGAGAACCCCGCGCCACTCTTGTCGATGGTCAGCGAGCTGAAGTTGGCCACGCCGAGCGACGCGTTGACCGTCGTCGTTCCGGAGAGCGTCGCGCCCGCCGTCCCCGTGCCGCCGACGATCGATATGGTGATCGCGCTCGCGAAGTCGGTCGCGCTGTGACCGTTGGCGTCGAGCGCCGTGACCGTCACCGACGCGATCTGCACGCCCGCGACGACGCTCGTTGGTCCGGTCGTGAACGTCAGCGACGTGGCGGGTCCATGTGGATTGGTGCCGTGTTCGCCGCTGCATGTCCAGAGCAGGACGGCAAGCAGAAACACTACGGTGCAAGCGAGCGGACGGACCAATCGGGTCATCGGGGCTTCCCTGACGGGTGGCTGTCTGGGCACAAGCAAAGGATCGGCAGCTTTTGTGCCAGGGTGTTGCGTAGACGGTACATACGTTCGGCGACGTGAGTATGACCGCCCTGTTGCAACTTCGCAACAGGGGAATGGATGAAATCTCAGGTGTTGTCCGGCCGCACTCCGACGAACGCCCGATAGAGCAGCACGTCGTAGACGATTTTCAACCCCCCCGCCAGAAAGAATGGGGCGCTGATCCACGCGGGACGGGCCAGCATCCATCCTGCGAAGACCGGTGCCAGGGCGGCGCCCGTGGTGCGTGCGACGCCCGTGATCCCGGCGGCGGCGGATCGCTCCTCGGGGCGTACCACGGCCATCACATAGGACTGGCGCGTCGGCACATCCATCTGGCTGATGCTGAACCGCAGCAGCAACACGAGCACGACGAGCGGCAGCGTCGGCATCAACGGCACCAGAATCAGCAGGACGTTCGACGGCAGGTGCGTGAATACCATTGTGCGCACCAGCCCGAAGCGGGCGGCGAGCCGCGAAGCCAGCAGCGCCGAGATACCCGCAAAGACGTTGGCGCCGAAAAAGATCGTTCCCAGCGTCGCCGGGTTGACGCCGAAGCGGAGATAGAACCAGTAGGCGGCAAAGCTCTGAACGACGAACCCGCCGCCGAACGCATCGAGACCGAACAGCGCCGAGAGGTTGAACACGATGCCGCGCGAATGACCGAGCCCCGTCGTCGCCGGCTCTCGCGCCGCCGCCGGGACTTCGACGACCGGAGACAGACGACCGAACACGCCTGCGAGAACCAGACCGAGAGCGGCGTAGCCGAGGATGACGATCCGGTAACTCTCCAGCGCGTGCGACAGCAATCCGCCCGCGAGCGAGCCCAGCGCCGTGGCAAACGAGCCCGCCAGCGTGTACCACGCGAACACACCGGTGCGGCGGGCGACGGGCACGACCTGCGACAGGGCGGCCTGCTCGATCGGAAGGAACGGTCCGACTTCATTGCCGCTCGGGCTGATCACGCCGATCGTCCCTGCGATCGTGAGCAGCAGAAAGTTCCGCGTCGCGGCGAACGCAATCCCTGCCGCGGCCATCAGGATTGCCCCCACGATGAGCATGCGCCGCCGTCCCAGCCGGTCGGCGCGTGTCGTCAGCCACAGCGACACGGCGGTGTCGCCGGCGAGCGTCAGCGTGAGCAGCGTGCCGACCTGGGCCGCGTTGAGGCCGAGGGTCGTGAGATAGACGACGAGAATGACGGACAGGGCGCCGTATGCGAACAGCCGCACGGTGCGCGTGAGGAACAGCCGTCGAACATCCGGCGCGATCACGGCGTCAGGCGGTGGACGAGCTTGACGACGAACGCCCCGTTCAGTGGACGAGCGAGCGCCCGGGAGTTGGGGAATCGAAATGGAGCCTGGGGGTCCGTCGTGACCCCTTCGTTCCACACGATGTAGCAGTCGTCCCCGATCACCGGGATCCAGTGAAAGCGGACGTTGAAGTCGACTCGCTCGCTTTCATTGTCGTATTGCACGAACGCGAGCAGGCTGGCGTGGGTGTTGAAGTCGTACTCGATGCGGTTCGCGGACAGGACCGCGGTGAAGCGCCCGGCCGGGAGCCGG
>DATLVL010000086.1:0-2869 GCA_035577525.1 Gemmatimonadales bacterium
CGCTGACGCGGCGCAGCGTGTCCACGGCGCGCGGCGACAGATCGGCGAGGTTGCCGAGCGGCGTGGCCACGACGAACAGCGTGCCGCGCACGTTACCACGCCACCGGCCACGGCAGCCGGTCGTAGAACCCGGCCGACTGCAGCAGGTAGCGGTGCTCCCGCGTCGCGTCGCGCAGCACCTGGGGGGCCGTCCCGGGCATCATGATCTCCACTGCTTCGAGCAGCTGCTTCGCCCAGTCGCCGAGCGCCAGGGCGAGCTCGTCGGGCTGCACCACCGAATCGGCGAGCGCCGCTTGCCGGTCGGTTGCGAGCAGCTCGAGCGCCCGGTGGTCGGCGCTGAGACCCGCCGAGACGCGCTGCGCGCGGCGCTTCCCTTCTCCGGGCACCTCGTGCTCCACCGCGTCGGTGATGCGCCAGTACAGATCGCGATAGGTCTGAATCAAAGTGGCGGGCGCCTGCGCCGGCAGATCGGCCAGATACGGGAACACGGCCGCGGACAATCCCGGGGCATGCCCGTCCGGTCCCTCGCGGAACAACGACTCGACGTACTTGGGGACCGGGACGCTCTCGGGACGGTTGCAGAAGTAACCGCCGGCGAAGCGGCCGTCCTCGAAGCGCAGGTAGGAAACGCGTCCGTTGGAGATCAGCTCGAGCACACACGTCGCGTGCTCGTGCGCCAGCGTCGGAAACAAGGCGTCGGGTTTGCGGGCGTCGATACTGCGGACCTGCAACGGCTCAGCGCACGACTGGTACATCCAGGCGAGCTGCTCGTAGGGGGCGGTGCAGTAGGCCAGCTCGCCGCGCTCGCCCTCGGCCGTCATGCGCCGCTGCGCTTCGGCGATCGGGACGATCTCGCGCCCGGCGCTGTGCAGCGACACCGCGTTGACGGCCTCGCCGGTGTGCAGCAGCAGCACCAGACACTCGTCGGGGAGCCAGGCGACGAGATAGCCGTCGACGCGGCCGTCGCGGTCGCGCTTGGCGAACGACAGCACGTTGTCGAGGTGAATGAAGGCGAGGCGGGTCCGATGAATCAGCCGGCCCGACTGCGGGAACGCGAGCTCCGCGAGCCGGACCGGCGAATTCGTCAGGCGAGCGGTGCTCGCGCGCATCGACCCTCCGTGGAGGGAACGGTTACTTCAGGTGTTGTTGGATCTTCTCGTCGAAGGCGGCCTTGGGATAGGCCCCGACGAGGGTGTCCACGTGGCGGCCGTCCCGGAAGAACAGAATACTCGGGATCGAGCGCACGTTGAAGCGCATGCTGGTCTTCTGGTTCGCGTCGACGTCGACTTTCGTCACCTTGATCTGCCCGTTGTACTCCCCCGCCAGCTGCTCGAGGATGGGCGCGACGGCGTGGCAGGGCCCGCACCAGGTGGCCCAGAAATCGACCAGCACGAGGCCCTTGTGCTGCTCGACCTCCTGGCCGAAGGTATCGTCGGTCACCGCGGTCGGGTGGGGGGGGTGCGTGTGCGTCTGCATCGTGACGTTGGCTCCTTCAGTCTTCATCGTTAAGTTCCCGCGTTGATGAGCGATTCCGCGCTGCGTCTGGCCCACGTCGGCATCGCGGTGTCCCGCATCGCCGATGCCCTGCCGTTCTATCGCGACGTGCTGGGTGTTACGCCCCAGCCTCCCGAAGTGGCGGACGGCGCCACCATCGTTTCCCTGCGCCTCGGGGACGTCGACGTCGAGCTGCTCGAGCCGCGCGATCCCGATTCCCCCATCGCCAAATTCCTCGCCCGGCGTGGTCCCGGGATTCATCATGTCTGCTACCGCGTCGCCGATCTCGATGCCGCGCTGGAACGCTGTCGCGCCGCGGGCTATCAGCTGATCGACGCCACGCCGCGGCGCGGGGCCGCCGGTCGCCGCATCGCGTTCATCCATCCGAAGGCGACGGCCGGGATCCTGCTCGAGTTGACCGAATGAGCAAACACCCGATGGTTACGGCCTGGTTCCCGACCGTCCCGGGCACGCCCCCGCTTCGTTCGCACTCTCGAGATGCACGTCGTACACCAGCCAGCCGCCGCGGCTCGCCTGCACCAGCTCGATCGGCTGCACGTGGAGGCACTGGGAACGCTGCAGCTCCACACGAAACAGGCGCCGGTCGGTGTGGCCCGGCACGGCAAGCGGCCCCTCGACGATCCGATAGCCGTTGGCGCTCATGTAGCGTTGCACCACCGTCATGCGCATCTGCAACGTCGAATCCGACATCCACTCGGAGGCCGGCCCGCGCGATGTCCCCCAGACGCGGGACATCTTGCGAGTGTCGTTGGCGTGCGCAGCATCGAGAAATTGTCCCAATGCGTCGTTCATCGTCGCCGGGATCGGGACCTGGGTTTGACCGCCACCCCCACCGCACCCGACCGCCAGCACGGTGAACAACGCCATCAGCCGTCGCATCGCGGGACACCTCTAGGTGAGCGGAACGTTCCGAAGGTAAGAACGCATGCGCCTCTACGTCAACATCGACCACGTTGCAACCCTGCGTCAGGCGCGCCGCACCGACGAGCCCGACCCGATCCTGGCCGCGTCGGCCGCGGAGCGCGGCGGCGCCGACGGCATCACCGTCCACCTGCGCGAGGACCGGCGCCACATCCAGGACGCCGACGTCGCCGGTCTGATGCGTACCGTCCGCAGCGTGGTGAACCTCGAGCTCGGCGCGAGCCCTGAAATCGTGAAGATCGCCACCCGGCTCAAGCCGTTTCAGGCGACGCTCGTTCCCGAACGCCGCCAGGAGATCACGACCGAGGGTGGACTCGCCCTGCATGGCGGGCGGCGCGATGCGCGCGTGACACAGGCGGTGCGCCGCCTCAGCGCCGCCGGCATCCGGGTGAGCCTGTTCATCGATCCCGACCGGCGCACCATCGACCGCGCC
>DATLVL010000087.1:0-6547 GCA_035577525.1 Gemmatimonadales bacterium
CCTGCATCAGCTGCAGGTAGTCGACCACCACCATGCCGATGTCGTGCTCGGCCTTGAGGCGGCGGGCCTTGGAGCGCATCTGCAGCGGCGTGAGCGCCGCCGAGTCGTCGATCCAGATCGGCGCGGTGCCGAGCAGGCCCGCGGCACGGGCGAGCTTGGGATAGTCGTCGTCGCGCAACGCGCCGCGCCGCAGGCGCTGCGCGTCCACCAGCCCCTCCGAGCAGAGCAGCCGCTGCACCAGCGCCTCTTTCGACATTTCGAGCGAGAACACCGCGACGCCTATCTGGCGCTCAATGGCGGCATGCTGGACCACGTTGAGCGCGAACGCCGTCTTCCCCATCGAGGGACGTGCGGCGATGATCACCAGGTCGGACCGTTGAAAACCGGCGGTCTTCTCGTCGAGATCGAGGAAGCCGGTGGGCACGCCGGTGACCGCGCCCGCCCGCCCCTGCATCTGCTCGATCCGCTCCATGGTCGGCCAGATCAGCTCCTTCAGTCTGGAGAAATCCTCCGACCGCCGGAACTGCGCCACCTGGAAGATGCGGTGCTCGGCGTTGTCGAGGACTTCACCCGACTCGCCTTTGCGCTCGTAGACGTCCTGGATGATCTCGGTGGCAGCCTCGACGAGGCGGCGCAGCACTGCCTGATCGCGCACGATGCGGGTGTGCGACTCGACATTGGCGGCGGTGGGAACGACGTCGAGCAACGCCGCGATGTACTCCATCCCGCCCACGCGGTCCAGGTCGCCGCGGCGCACCAGCTCCTCGCGCAGCGTGACGGGATCGATCACCTCGCCCTTCTCGGTGAGGCCGGCCATCGCGCGAAACAGGATGCGATGGGCCTCCTTGTAAAACATCGAATCGTCCAGGAGCTCGGCCGCCTTGAGGGCGGCGTCCTGGTCGAGCAGCATCGCCGCGAGCACGGCTTGCTCGGCGTCGTTGCTCCAGGGCGCCTTGCGCCCTGGAAATTCGAGATCAGCCGTCGAGGAGACGGTGGGCGATGCGGACGTCATCCCAGGTGGGCTTCTTCCAGTTCGGGTTTCGGAGCAGCGCCGCGGGGTGATAGGTCACAATCACCGGAATACCCCGGAAGCGGTGAACTTTGCTCCGCAGCGCGCCAAGCGATTGCTTCGTATTCAAGAGCGTCTGCGCAGCGGTATTCCCCATCGCGAGGATCACGCTCGGCGCCAACAGCTCGATTTGCCGAAACAGGTATGGGACGCAGGCGGCAATCTCGTCGTACTGCGGTGTGCGATTCTCCGGTGGCCGGCACTTCACCACATTGCAGATATATACCTGCTCCCGCGCCAGCCCGATGGCGGAGAGAATCTTGGTGAGCAGCTCCCCGGCCTTGCCAACGAACGGGCGACCAGTCACGTCTTCCGTCTTCCCCGGACCTTCGCCGACCACGACGAGCCGCGCGCGCTCGGCCCCTTCACCGGGCACGGTGTTGGTGCGCGCTTCGCACAGCCGGCATTTGGTGCAGCCCGCGACGAGGTCGGCGATCTCGGCGAGCGTCGTGGCGCGCTGCACCGGGTCCGAGCTGAAGAGATCCTGCGCGGGGGGATCGTAGGTGAGGCCCGACTCGTTACCTGATTTCCCCGGGCTGACGCCCGGTGTGAGGTGACTCTCACCGGAGGATGGCGCGGCAGCTTCACCTGACCCCGAGCGTAAGCCCGGGGGTTCGGGGAGCGGAACGTTGGAATCCCCGGGCACCGGCACCATCACCGTGTCCGTCCCGAGGAGTCGTTGTTGTTCCAGATAGGCGCGCGCCAGTGCCCGCCCGTCGCTCACGACAAATCGTGCTCCACTGCGTCGAGGATTCGCTGCGCCACGTCACGTTTGTCGAGCAGCGGGAGCGAGACAGCGGCCCCCGACCGCGACAGCAGCGTGACTTTGTTCGTGGTCACGTCGAACCCCGCGCCGGGCTCTAGCGCGTCGTTCAGAACCACGTAATCGAGTCGCTTCTGCTGCAACTTCTCCCGGGCCCGGCTCAATCCGTTCCCGGTCTCCAGCGCGAACCCCACCATCAGACAACCCGAGGGCCGCTTGAGGGACGCCAAGATATCGGGAGTGGGCACCAGCGCCAGAGATACCCGGCCTTTTCCGCGGGGGCGTTTGCGGTCGCCGGTTTTGGAGGGCCGGTAGTCCGCGGGAGCGGCGGCCATGAAGAGTGCATCGGCGCCGGCGAGCGCCGCCTGCAGCGCGCGCTGCATGTCCTCCGTCGTTTCCACCCGCACGACGTCGACCCCGCCGGGCGGCGCGAGCGGCGTGGGTCCCAACACCAGCGAGACGCGGGCGCCGCGATCGCGCGCCGCCTCAGCCAGCGCGAAGCCCATGCGGCCGCTCGACGGGTTCGTGAGCACGCGCACCGGGTCGAGGTGCTCGCGCGTCGGCCCGGCACTCACCACCACCTTGCGTCCCGTCCAGCGTGAGTCGACACCGAGGCGCCGCAACACGGCGGCGAGGATCGTCTCGGGCTCACTCATCCGCCCGGGGCGCTCGCTCGGGCCCTCGGCGAGGGCGCCGCGCTCGGGACCGATCAGCTCCCAGCCGCGTCCTGCGAGCGTCTGCAGGTTTGCCTGCGTCGCCGGATGCGCGTACATCGCGTCGTTCATGGCCGGAGCGGCGAGGGTGGGTCCCGTGCGGGCGAGCAACAACGCGGTGAGCAGATCGTCGGCCATGCCCATCGCGGCCCGGGCGATCAGCTGGGCCGTGGCGGGCGCCACGATCACCAGCTCCGGCTGTTTGGCGAGGCCGATGTGCGCCAGGGCGCGGTCCCGCTCCCACAGCGAGGTGAGCACGGGTCGGCCGGTGAGCGCTTCGAAGGTGAGGGGTCGGATGAACTCGGTTGCCGCCGCCGTCAGGACCACATCGACGACCAGTCCGTGCTCGGTGAGCCGGCGCGCGAGGGTGCAGCTCTTGTAGCAGGCGATGCCGCCCGACACGCCCAGGACGACGTGGCGGCCGGCAAGACTCATCAGCTCTCCGACCGCCGCCGCCGCACCAGCTTGTACTTCAGATTCCCCTTCACCAGCTCGTGCAGCGCGCTGGTGGTGAGCTTCTGCTCGAATTCGACCGAGCGGTCGCGCGGGAACTCGTTCACGAACCGCGCGAACCGCGCGGCCACGAGCACCCCGAGGTACTTGTTCTGCGTCTGATTCGACACTTCGATCGGCGTAATGATGCGCATGACACTCTCCTCAACTCCGGTTAGACCTGCTCCGCCTCGGTCATCAAGTCTGTTACCAATCGATTCAATCGCTGCGTCGATGGGCGATGCTGTTTCCCGCCGCTCTCATCGATGATCTGGTTCACTTCGGCGATCGCCTGCTCCAGGTCGTCGTTGACGATGATGTGCTCCCACTGCTCTCGGTCGACGACCTGTTGAATCTCGCCAATCGCCCACTGCGCCCGTCGAGCCAGTGACTCCGGCGTCTCGGTCTCCCGGCCCTTGAGACGCTCCAGCCACCCCTTGCCGGACGGCGGCAGGATGAAGATCCGGATCGGCCGCGGCTCGAGCTGCTGGCCCCACACCTGATGTGCACCCTGCACTTCGATGTCGAGCAGCACGTGCTTGCCGGCCTTGAGCACCGCATCGACCTCGCGCTTCAGCGTGCCGTAGCGATTCCCGGCGTACTCCGCCCACTCGAGAAACTCGCCCGCTCGGATCTTGCGGTCGAAGTCGGCGCGCGTGACGAAGTGGTACGCCTTGCCGTCCACTTCGCCCGGACGCGGTTGCCGGGTCGTCGCCGAGACCGAATACCCTACGTCGCTGCGGCGCGCGCGCAGTGCTTCGGTGATCGTCGTCTTCCCACCGCCCGATGGCGCGGAAAGAATGACGATCCGCGGCGTCACTCCAGATTCTCCAACTGCTCCCGGAAGCGCTCCAGCTCTCCCTTCATCCCGATGACCGCCTGCGTGATCGCGGCATCATTCGCCTTCGACCCCATCGTATTGATCTCGCGCAACAGCTCCTGCGCGAGAAACCCGAGCTGCTTCCCCACCGCGCCCGAGCCGGCGAGCGCCGAGCGCACCGCCGCCAGGTGGGTCTGAAACCGCACCAGCTCCTCCGCGATGTCGACGCGGTCGGCGAGCAGCGCGACCTCCACTGCGAGCCGCTGCGGATCGACCGGCACCCCGCCCGCCAGCTCGGCGACCTGCTTCTGCAACCGTGCCAGCTCGTGCGTGACGCGATCGGGTGCCCGGGCGGCGACCACCTTGGCACCGGCCTCGAGTGCGTCGAGCCGAGCGCTGAGGTCGGCGGTCAGCGCGCGCCCTTCGCGCTCTCGCATCGCCAGCACGTCTGCTGCGGCCTGCTCGGCAACCGGCTGCACGTCCGCCCATGTCACCACCGCGCCGTCTCCCGAATACGTCAGCACGTCGGGATGCCGAGCCACGAACGCGAGATCGGGATCACCCTTCAGCTTCAATCGCTTCTTCAGCTCACGCAGTGCCTTCACCACCTGCTTGGCGCGATCGAGATCGAGCATCACCGCGGCCTGCGCCTCCGGCTGCTCCACCCAGCGCGCCGACACTGCCACGTGGCCCCGCTCGAGTAACGCGCGCAACCGCTCGCGCAGCTCCCCTTCGACACTCGCGAGATCGTAGGGCAGCTTGAGCTGCGGATTGAAGTAGCGGTGATTGACGGTGCGGATTTCGATCCGCAGCCGCCCGCCTGCCACCTTCCCTTCGGCGGCTCCGAACCCCGTCATACTGCGCGGCACAGACTTTAAGCTTAACCGGGGAAAGAACTTAGGTCAATTGTTAAAAAACCACTGCACTCCGTAGTACTGCACCCGCTTGGGATAACCCAGTCCCGCGACATAGCTCGCCCGCATGCCGTTGTAGTTGCGCGTCAACCAGTAGGCGGTGAAGTCACCGATGCGCATCTGGATATTGGTCTCCGCGAACGTCGCGGGGCCGAGCGGCAGCTGAGCGCCGCCCGAGTCTCTGCCTCCCAGGCCACGGCTCCAGCTCTCGACGGCGTATTCGCCGCGCAGCGAGAACACGCCGCTCTTGTAGACGCGCCAGAACTTGGAGAAGAAGGTCGCCGAGACGCGCGCGTGCGTCGGCGGCTCGAAATCGCCGCCGCCGATGCGCGGATCGAAGTACCAGCCGGAGAGCTGCACCCCCGACAGCGGCCGCAAGCCGATGAACACGGACGTGTACGCGCTCGGCGGTAGGGCCCCCAGTGCTGCAACGGGCAGGATGCCGGTCGCGAACCCCTGCGGGCGGAATGGATCACGCCGAATTTCCCCGGCCTCGACGGTGATCTTCTTCGTATCCCAGCGCAGGTAGGCGGCATAGTCGCTCGCGACCTGAAACGAATCGGTGGGGTCGATGGGCGCGTCGAAATCCTCCACCCGGCTCGCTTCGCCGCGCACCGAGAATCCCAGCGGCAGCTCGAGCGAGCCCGCGACGTGCAGGCGATTGCCGTGGCCCTTGTCGCCGTAGTATGAGCGCCGCCCGTCGGCTGCAAGGGTGATGAAGGACAGTGGGTGCCACGCCGCGTAACCGTCGACGCGCAACGGGCGCTCCGCGTCGCCCAGCCGGGCGACGACGCCCGCGGTCGCGCGCGAGCGCGTCTCCGAGAGCTCCAGCTGTGCCTGGTAGCGCGATCGATCGGGAAGGACGGTGTCCCCCATCGCCTGGGCGCGCGACAGGGTGAGGGTCGCTCGCGGTCCCAGGCCGTCCTCGCGGCTCGCGGCGAAGACGCGGAACAGCTGATCGATGCGGCGCTGCTTCCAGGGAATCACGATTCCGGTCTCGCCGCCGCGGCTCCATTGCGAGCTCAGCGTTTGCACCGACAGCCCGAAGTGGGGGGAGCGCTCGTATTCGAGCTTCAGCCAGATGTCGACGTCGTTGAAACCCGTCGTCGACGATCCGGGGAAGCCGTTGATGTTGCGGTAGTCCGCACTGAGCGACAGGCCGAACCCCGAGCCCCATCGCTTGGCGAAGCCGCCGCGATACTGGGCGATCGAGGCCTGCCCCGTGCTGATGCGCACCTCGGTGCGTGGAATCGTGGAGCGCGCCTGGCGCGAAACGAGATACACGCGCAACGTCGACGGCAGCACCTGGACGTCGATCCGCTCGATCGGTGCCAGGGGAACGCGGGCAGGATCGAGCCACACGGAGTCGCGGCCGATCGGCAGGTAGGGGACGCCGTCCCAGTAGACCTCGAGATCGAGCGGCCCCTGACCGCCGTACACGGCGATCTCGGGCGCGCCGAACCAGCCGCCGCGCACGACGTAGACGCCGGGGATGTGCGCCAGCAGGTCACCGAGCGTCGTGATGTTCGAGAGCGCGAGCGAATCGCCCGTGAACCGCCAGCGCTCGCCGCGCGGCAGCGGACCCGCGGGGACAGCGGGCGCGAACCCCGGGAGAAAATGCTCGATCGTATCGGGAGGGGTGGTGTCCCGCTTCGCCGTCGTGTCGGCGGGGCCCTGAGTGGTGTCGGCGCCCACTTTGGGCTTCGGCTTCGCGGTGGTGTCGACCTGCGCCACCAGCCGCCCGCCCACGCACGCGAGAGCCCCCACCAGGAGGAG
>DATLVL010000088.1:0-2197 GCA_035577525.1 Gemmatimonadales bacterium
AGGCGCAGGATACCGGCGCCGCCCCCAGCGGCCGGCTATACGACCCCTCCTGGGTCACCTCCGTCCAGCCGGTGACCGCGGGCGACAACGATGCCGCGATCCAGGCGATCGAGAAGCGCATCAAGTGCACCTGCGGCTGCGGCCTCGACGTCTACACCTGCCGTACCACCGACTTCACCTGCCCCGTCAGCCCCAAGATGCACGCGCAGGTGCTGGCGCTCGCCGCATCGGGCAACAACGCCCAGCAGATCATTGCGGCATTCGTGCAGGAGCACGGCATCGAGATTCTCATGGCCCCGCCGCGGCGCGGGTTCAACCTCATCGGGTATTACGCGCCCTACGCCCTCATCCTCACCGCGGCGGTGGCGCTGCTGTACGTGATGAGCCGCTGGGTGCGCCGGGGAGCGCTGGCGGCGGCGACCGTCGACGACGCGACCGCCGGCGTTTCCGCCGCGGAGCTCGAGGGTCTCCAGGAAGCGCTGCGGCGCACGGAAGCGTGAGCTCGATCTTCGAGCTTGCGGCCGGCCTCGCCCTCGCGGCGGTGGCCGTTTTTTTCGTGCTGCGGCCCATCATCACCCCGCCGATCCCCGGCCGCGACCCCGCTGCAGCTGACATGGAAGGGGAGGATCCCGAAGACGATCTCTCGCCGCGCTCGGTGGCGCTCAGGGCGCTGAAGGAAATCGAGTTCGATCGGGCGACCGGGAAACTCAGCGACGCGGATTACGACGAGCTGAAAGCGAAGTACACGGCCGAAGCGCTCGCGGCATTGCGGGCCGACTCCGCCGCGGCGCCCGCCGACACGCCGACCATCTCCCGGCCCCGCACCACTCTGCCTCCTGCGGCTCGCGCGGCGTGTCCCACGCACGGTGTCCGTCCCGAAGCCGACGCCCGATTCTGCTCCGCCTGCGGCCGGCGGCTTTTCACCGCCACGGGGTTCTGCGCCAAATGCGGAACCGCCCTCGAGCCGGGCGCGCGCTTCTGCGCCGCGTGCGGGAGGCGCGTCGCGGCCTGACCGTGGTGGCCGTGACGGCTGTCACGCCATTAACACCCCCCTTTGAACGGCGTCTGTTCCTGCGGCTCGAGCGGCTTGACCGTCTCTCAACCGAACAGGAGCAGTCCGATGCGTACCTTCCGATTCTTTTCCGCGGGGATCGCGGCCGTCGCCCTGGTCGGCGCGGCGTGCAGCGAGTCCTCCACCGGCATGAGCGCCGACAAGGTCGCCGTGCAGGCGGCGTATGACGGGTTCACCGGCTATACCGACAACGACTTCGGCGATGCGGGCGTCGTCGGCACCGCCTCGGCCGCCGTGGTCGGCGGCGTGCAGAGCGTCATGGACACGGCTACAGCGCCCCGCTTCTGGGGCCGGCTGCGCGTGGTCCCGGGTGGTCCGCGGCCGATCTTCACGCGCGACATCACCGTGCAGGGGGACTCGGCGTGGGTGACCCGGAGTGTCAGCTTCCAGGGGATCTTCCTGGTCGACACGTCTGCTGATTCAACGTTCAATCCCAACAGCAAGCCGCTCGACGACGGCGTGCAGCAGCGCGCGGTGTTCGTGCGCGATCGCACGGCGACGCACGGGTGGCGGCTGGTCTCCCTCACCCTGCTCAACTGGCAGAACACCGCCGTTGATCGCCGCACCGTGCAGATTCAGAACGTGGCGGTCTACGTCAACGGCGCGGCGGTGCTCGACATCGCGAACCCCGATTCTCTGATTTCTGCCGACAGCCACGTGCCATTGTTCCACGCCGGCGACACGGTCAAGGTGACGATGCATGTCGCGAACACCAGCGGCGGCAATTTCTCGCCCGCGACGTTCGGCTTCCTGCACATGCGCCATGGCGATCCGACGGGCATCCGTTGGCGCCGCGTGCCCATGAAAGACGACGGCAACGGTGACTTCGAGCGCAGCTGGGTGGTGCGGTTCACCGGCCGCGACCGGTTTGTGGTCGACGCGCTCGACGCCGCGACGCTCGAGCTGGGCAGCGCCGACAACTATCGGTCCAACGAATGGGGCGTTCCCTTCCGAGTCGAGTAGTCGAGGAAGAGGTGGAAGACGCCGAGGTAGGCGCGTCTCGGCGTCTCCCTCGGCGTCTAGTCCCTCGTTTTTTTCCTGCGGACCTTGCATTTCACACCTGTGTATCCTATCTGTTCTCCGCCCCCGCCCCCCTTTTTCCGGAGCGACGGCGTGCGTCATGTG
>DATLVL010000089.1:0-2721 GCA_035577525.1 Gemmatimonadales bacterium
CGAACCAGCTCGTCAGTGAGACGACGAGCGCGCCGAGCGTCGCCGCCCAGAGACTGCTCACGCTCACACCTGGGATCAGATAGGCGACGATCACGAGCGAGATGCCGTTCAACACCAGCAGGAACAGCCCCAGCGTCAGAATCGTGAACGGCAGCGTGAGGACGAAGAGGATCGGGCGTACGATCGCATTCACGAGCCCGAGCACGAGCGCGGCGAGCAGCAGCTTGCCCCACCCGACGATCACGATGCCCGGGATCAGGGCGCGGGCGAGCAGCAGCCCGGCCGCCGTGATCACGACGCGGGTGACGAAGCCTCTCACCGCTTGCTCCATGCTGCGATGTTGCGCTCCAGCTGGCCGGCGTGTTTCTCGAGATGCTCGGCGTAGGTGTGCAACCAGTCGAGCGCGCCGTACGTCCCCACTTCCGTGTGCGATCCCATTTTGGCCCACTCTGCGTCCGTCATGCGCCGCAACAGCGCCGCGGTGTTCGCCCGCACGGCTTCGACCGTCGCCAGTGCCGGCTCCCAGGGGAGGGTGTGGTAGTCCAGCACCTTGGCCCAGCGCGCCTGGTCGTATCCCTGGATCACGGGCGGCTGCTCCTCGGCGACGAGATAGCGGATGCGTCCGGCCGCGTTCGTCTCGGAGTCGCCGCAATGCACGATCACTTCGTGAGCCGACCATTTGTCGGGCCCGGGGCGCCACTGCATGGCTTCTTTGGGAACCTTGGCGAGTGCGGCCTTGAGCAGTGCGGGGCCACGGGCGTAGCGGTCGATGAGGGCTTCGCGTTCGGAGCGGGAGAGGGTCATGGTAGTTGTCCGTTGTCGTGGGGCGACACTCTAAAGAGTGTGCCTCGCAAGACACTGTGCTACGCACAGTGTTGTTTGAGGCGCACGCTTCAGCGTGTCGCCCGGTTTGTGACGGCTCCCACGTGGAAACTAATCGACGCCGGATTTAGCGCGTGGCCGGCGCGCCGACGCTTCGTCGGCCGGCCCAGAACTGCGCCGTGGCGCCGGGGCGCGCCTGGACGCTGAAGCGCTCGTCGTAGAGGATCGCGCCCTGCAGGCTGTCCTTGCCCCACCACGAAAGACTCAGCCCCGCAAACGGCCCGAGCTCGGCGGGCCACCCGAACACCGTCCCATGCTCGGGGGCGCCGAACCAGGTGACGGCGAGCGTCTCCGCTTTGGGGACGCTGAACACGATCGATCCCTTGTACAGGCACTGCTTGCCGATCGACACCGTGTCGCTGTCGAGCACGATGTCGGTCAGCTTGAAGTGGTCGCCCAGGGTGGGGTCGGGGATCGTGAGCGTGTCACCGCGGGCGACGATCCAGTGGCCGGCGTAGGGGCGCGAGAAATTGGCGAGCGGGTGGATGACGGCGCTCGAGCGGCAGGGAGAGGAGGGGGCACAGGCAACAGCAAGAAGCGACAGAGAGAGAGTCGCCAGACAAGTTGCCCAGACGGCAAAGTTGCGCAGTGGTCTCATGAGTCAGTCATCCCGTGTATCGTCGCCGCGGCCACGTCCACACCTCCTCGGGATTGCCGAGGACGAACGCCAGGAAACAGCACGCGAACACCGAGTGCGACAGCGATGCGCCGAAGTATTGCCACGGGGCTGCGTTGGCGCCCGGGTAATTGCTCGAGAACAGCAGCGCCAGCATGTAGAGGAACCCCGCCGCGCTCGCCGGGCGCGACAGCACGCCGATGATCAGCGAGATCCCGATGGCGGTCTCGCCGTAGGCGACGAGAAACGCGATCGCGGTGCCGTGCGGCAGCACGACGTTGCGCAGCACGGGAGCCATGAAGGGATACGCCGAGCCGTCGGCGAGCCAGCCGGTGATCCACTTCTGGAACCCGCCGTGCAGCGTGAACCCGGTCCACAACACCTTGTAGCTGCCGAAAATGAGGAAGAAGGCTCCGACTGCGATCCGCAGCCCGGCCAGGGCACGGTCGTTCGGGCGTTCGGGGCTGGTGCTGCTCATCCAGCTAGTGGACCGAGTCGCTCGCGTTCACACGTGCGCTGGTCGAATCCGCGGCGTTCATCGCCTTGCCCACGGCGCTCGCCCCCGGGATCGACGACTTCGCGAGGATACTGTCGTTCTGCCGCTCGGTCAGCGTATCGCGGTTGACCTTGTTGGCGTTACTCTGCCCGCTGCCTCCGCACGCTACAAGCAGAACCAGGCTTGCTGCGAACACTTTCATTGCACGCCTCGCTAAACAGGGATTCCCTTTCTCACCGTCTCCTCCACGACATCCGCAAACCGATCCACTTCGTCCGTCAGCGTATACACGTTCGGCGTCACCCGGATGCAGTTGAACTCGGGGTGTACGATCGGCGTCACGATGATCTTGTGCTTGTCCCACAGGTAGGTCACCAGCTTGCCCACGTCGAGCGCCCCGGGCGTGAACGACGCCAGCCCGCACGACTGCTTGGGATCGTACGACGTGAGAATCTTCACTCCCGGCACCTGCTCCAGCCGCCGCGCCCAGCGATCCCTGAGATAGCGCAGCCGCGCCGCTTTGCGCTCCGCCCCGATGCCCTGATGGAACGTCAGCGCCTCGGCGATCGCATTGTGGTTCGCCGCCGGGTGCGTCCCGATCTCCTCGAACTTGCGGATGTTGGCGTTCATCTCGGGCGGCGCCGCCATCAGCGGCCAGATCGTGGGGATCTTCTCCTTGCGCACGTACAGGAACCCCGTGCCGTGCGGCGAGAGCAGCCACTTGTGC
>DATLVL010000090.1:0-5626 GCA_035577525.1 Gemmatimonadales bacterium
CAGCAATGGAAGGTGATCGGCTACGATGGGGTGCAGCCCATCGCGCTCGCCTATGTCGCGGCAGCGGTGCGGCGCCGCGGCTCCGATCGGCGCCTGTCGACGGCGGCCTGGGCGGCCCGCACCCTCGTCATTGCTCCGACATTGGTGTTTGGTGATGAGCGCCGAGGCGCCCTGGAAGCGGCGGGGCTCGAGGCCGTGGCGGTCGACGTGGATGCCGCGACGCAGCCGGCCCAGGCGCTCGAGTCGCTGCGCCGGGAGGTGCATCGTGCCCGCGCCGGGCTGGAGCGGAAACTGGGTGAGCAGGCAGTCGCCGCGCTCGACCCGGATGCCTGGCTGGTCGTCGACGGTCAGCTCGCAGTCTCGGCGGCGCTGGCGAAGCATCCTCGGGCTGTCGGGGTCATCAAGAGCCACGGCGCCCAGTTCCTCTCGGGCCGTCATCTGGAGCGCGCCCTGACCATTCGAGCCGAGCATCGCACCAGTGTGTTCCGCGTCCGCGGCGGGCACGGGCGCACCGAAGTCGACTCGTGGTATCTGCGGCTGTGGCCATGGGAGGGGCGGGACCTGCACTACGGTCTGATCCGGGTCGAGGCGTCACGGAATCCGGATCCCGGGACCCGGGCCCCGGAGGTTTCGGGCTGGCTGCTCGCCGAGCGCGCCCCGCTCGCGGCCCCTGATGCGCGCTTTGACCGGTTACTTTACCCGATACACGATGTAGAGGCGTATTTGCGGAGCCGGGCTCCGCACGATCTCCTGGTGCCGCTCGCCTCCCGTCTCCCACAGACCGGGACGTGATTCGCAAAAGCGACGAAACTCCGATAGGTCGCGTTGTCGCGACCGAGCTGAAACCGGCCACGCCGCACCAGTTCCACTTCTGGACGGCGACGGACACGAGTATCGGTATCGGGTCGATCGTGAAGGTCCAGGGGTCGGGTGTCGGAGATCAGGTGTCCGGGCGTATCGTCTACGGCGTCGTGACCGACGGGTTTGCGTACTCCGATCTCGCCACTCCACTCCACGACGTGATCGGTGCCGAGGGCGATCCGGCGCAAGCTGCGGAGCGTCCCACCGCGCGAGCCGAGATCCGGTTGTGGACCGCCGCCGTGTTGCGGCAGATCCCCGAGGAGCCGCTGCAGCCGGTGCCGCTCGGGGCCGTGCACGTCGCGGGCGACGCCGACGTCGCCGCGGCGCTGCGCATGGACGGCTACCTCAATACGGCGCAGCCGACCGCGATCCCCGTCGGTCTGTACGAATCCGGCGGACTCGAAGCTCCTGTGTACCTCGACGCCGATTTCCTGCTCGGTCCCGAAGCGGCGCACCTGAACATCTCCGGGGTGTCGGGACTCGCGACGAAAACGAGCGCGGTTGAGTTTCTGTTGAGCTCGATCTTCGAGCATTATCCAGCGCATCGCGGCAGCGTGGCGGCAGTGTGCTTCAACGTCAAAGGTCCCGATCTGCTGTTTCTCGATCAGGCGGGCACGCTCGACGACGCGGACCGGCGGCGCTACGCCCGTCTCGGGATCGAGCCCGGTCCGTTCGAGCGCGTGCACTACTTCGCGCCGTTCAAGGCCGACGGCGTGAACCTGAACACGCTGCGCACCAACGCCGAGCTCGCCCGCACCGTCGAGCCGCTGGTGTGGGGGCTGATCGAAGTGCTCGATTTCGCCGAAGTGCTGCTCAACCGCGACGACATCGACGCCAAGGCCGATGCCTTCATCGACTTCCTCTCCGACCGCGTGGTGCGGCGGGAGTTTGACGATGGATTCGGCGGCGAGCACCGGGTGGAGACATTCGCCGACCTCGAGCGCCTGTTCCGCAGCATCTTCGACGGCCTGGAAATGGCGAGCCGCGGCGACATCTGGCGTACGCACCACATCGCCACGATCCGCAAGGTGCGCAACCGCCTCGGCAACGTGTCGACGCGCTGCAAGGGCCTCGTGACCGACGACGGGCCGGCGAGCGACCTGCCCTGGGGCCGGTTCGACGACCGCGGCGTGTACGTCATCGACGTCGCTAACGTCGATCCGCTGGGTCAGGATCTCGTCTTCGCACGCGTGGTTTCGAAGCTGCGCGAGCACCTCGAGCGTCGCGATCTCGGCGTCGACGCCGTCGTGGTGTTCGTGGACGAGCTGAACAAGTACGCCCCCGCCGACGGCGTCGATACGTACGTAAAGAAGATGCTGCTCGACATCTCGGAGCGCGGCCGCTACCTCGGGCTGGTGCTGTTCGGGGCGGAGCAATTCCGCTCCCAGGTCCACCGCCGCGTCGTGGGCAACGCCGGCACGCAGGTATTCGGGCGCATGGACTCGGACGAGCTGGCGACGCCGGGGTATCAGGTCCTGTCGCCGGCGACCAAGATCAAGCTCGCCACGCTTCCGGTCGGGGAGTTGATGGTGCGCCACCCGCACTTCACCCAGCCGATCTTCGTGCGGTTTCCGCGTCCCTCCGTGTTGCGCGGGCGGGACGGCGTGGAGCGATTCCCGCCGGCCGCCGATCTGCCGTTCGCCGACGCGGTGGGGTTGCAGCTGGTGCGGCTCGACCCGCGGGTGCGGACGAACCAGGTGAAAGACCTGATCGCGGGGCACGACGAAGTGGATGTGCGCCGGGCGCTGGCGGCGGTACGGCGCGAGCGGCCTGCCGACGTGCTGGCGATGTTGCGCAAACGACTGGGGGTGCGCGTCGGGTCGGAGCCGGCCCGGGAGCGCTCGTCCGTGCAGCCCCTCGGTCCCATCGCCGAGGAACCCTATTGATCAATCGAGGAGTGCCATGCATCGCATAGCATTGCTGACGGGCGTAGTGGTGATGGTGGGATGCAAAGGTGCGGAGCGCCCTCCCACGCCGATCACGACCAAGATCGTACTGCGCTACCACCCGCCCGCGGGCGCCGCGTACCGCTACCAGATGGACCAGACGTCGAATTTCGGCCCGGACTCCGGCGCCGACACGGGGGGTGTGAACACGATGCGCATCGCGTTCACGCAAACGGTCGGTACCCCGACTGCCGACGGCGTGCCGGTCACGTTCACGTTCGATTCGACGAAGGTCGAAAGCCCGATGCTCAACCCTGCGGCCGCCAGTCAGGCCGTCGAGCGGCTGAAGGGTGTTCATCTGACGACGGTCTATGACGATCACCTGCGGCCGGTGCACAACGACGTGTCGTCGCTGTCGGGATTACCGCCGTTGGTGCGCGATCAGATGCAGGTCGGGTTCCGGGCCGCCGCGCTCGCCCTCCCGGATCAACCCGTGGGACCTGGCGACAGCTGGACCAATGAAACGGAGCTCCCCGTCGGTGCCATCGGCGGCGCGCCGCTCACCGTGCACACGAAAGTGACGGTGCGGGAGATCAGCGTCAGCGGTGCGGATACGACGGTGCGCCTGGGAGTGGAAACGGCGCTTCCCGCCGAGCCGATGCAGTTTGGTTTCGGCGGGCAGCAGTTCACCGTCGCCTTGAAGGGCGCGATCACGGGCGAGCAGCTGCTGTCGCTTACCCGCGGCGCGGTCGTGACCGCTGCGCTCGGCGGGACGATGCACGTCGCCGTCAGCGGTGGGTTCTTCGGTACCCCGGGGATGAAGATGCGCATCCAACAGCAGGGAACGCTCAAATTGGTGTCGTGAAGCTCGCCCACCTCGCCGATCTGCACCTCGGCTACCGCCAGTTCGACCGCCAGAATGCGCGCGGGGCGAACCAGCGCGAGGCGGACGTGGCGGAAGCCTTTCGCCGCGCGGTCGACGATCTGCTGGAGCAGCGGCCCGATCTGATTCTCTTCGCCGGGGACATCTTCCACTCGGTCCGGCCCACCAACCCCGCGATCCTGTTTCTCTTTCAGCAGCTGCAGCGGCTGCGGGTCGCACTGCCCGACACCCCTGTGGTGCTCGTCGCGGGCGACCACGACACGCCGCGCACCAGCGAGACCGGCAGCATCCTGAAGCTGTACGAGGCGGTCGGTGCCGAGGTCGTCATCGATGCCCCGCGCCGCCTGGTCTTTCCCAAGCTCGACTGCGCCGTGCTGGCCGTGCCCCACCAGGCGCTCGTCAGTCCCGAGCGGCCGTCGCTGCGACCCGAGCGCGGCGGTCCGACGTTCAACGTTCTGGTGACCCACGGGCAGTATCCGGCGCTCGGCGAAGCGCGCGGCACGATGGACTACGGGGGCGCTCCGCTGTCACTCGAGGACCTGAGTCCGGCGACGTGGGACTACGTCGCCTTGGGGCACTATCACGTCGCGCAGGAGCTGGCGGCCAACGTGTGGTACTCCGGCAGTCTGGAGTACCTTCCGCCCAATCCGTGGGGCCAGCTGCAGGACCAGGCCGAGCGCGGTCTCAAGGGGAAATGCTACCTGCAGGTCAGTCTCCCGAAACTGCGGGTGGTGCCGCGCTACATCAGCTCGGCGCGCCAGCACCTCGAGCTGGAGCCGATCCAGGGGGCAGGGCTGACGGCGAAGCAGCTCGACGCGAAGATCGCGGCGGCCGTCGCGCAGGCGAAGCCGGCGATCGACGGCAACGTCGTCCGGCTGCTGGTCTGGGACGTGGCCCGCGCCACGGCACACGATCTCGACCACCCGGCGATCCGGAGCTACAAGGCCCGGGCGCTGCACTTCCAGCTCGACCTGCGGCGCCCGCAGACCCACTACCAGACGGGCACGGGCGCCCCGTCGCGGCGTCAGACGCTGCCCGAGACGCTGCGTGATTTCCTGTCGCGCCGGCTGCTCGACGCCGACATCCCGCGCGACGAGTTCGTGCGCACCGGCGTCGAATATCTCGAGCAGACGGTGCACGACGGAGACGCCGCCTGATGGAGCTGAAGCGGCTGCGGCTCGAGAACTTCCGGCAATTCGCCGAGACCGAGATCGAGCTCGGTCCCGGGATTACGGGCATCATCGGTCCCAACGGGGCGGGGAAGTCCACCCTGCTCGAAGCGATCGCCTGGGCGATCTACGGCGTGCAGGCGGTGCGCGGCGACAAGGACTCGATCCGGCGACACGGCGCGCCGGGCCGCTCGCGCGTGGAGGTCACGCTCGACTTCGCCCTGGGACCGCACGAATACTCGGTCACCCGCAACCTCTATGGAGCGGAGCTGCGCCAGGACGGGCAGGTCGTGGCGAACTCGCTCAAGTCGGTCTCCGAGCGGCTGGGCCGCGTGCTCGGCATGTCGCACGACGAATTCTTCAATACGTACTTCACGGGGCAAAAAGAGCTGGCGGTGATGTCGGCGCTCGGCAAAGTCGAGCGGGCGGCGTTCCTGTCGCGCGTGCTCGGCTACGAGCGGCTCGAGCTGGCGCAGCAGCGCGTGCGTGAGGTGCGCAACGGGCTCTCGGCCGAGCTGAAAGGGCTGGAAGCGGGGCTGCCGGACAAGCGCCAGCTCGATGCCGATCGCGCCGCCGCGCTGGAGCGGCTGGAGCGCACGCGCGCCGCGGCGGAGGCGGCTCGCGAAGCGCGGCGTAAAGCCGAAGACGCCCTGGGTCGCGAGGAGCCGAAGTGGAAGGAGTGGGAAGTCCGGCGCGACCGCATCCGCTCGCTCGAGAGCGAACGCGCGATGGCGCAGCACGGGGTGGAGTCGGCCCGCCAGGATTTTCAGCGCCTGGACCGGGAGCTGGCCGAGGCGCTGACGGCGCGCACCGAGCTGGAGCGGCTG
>DATLVL010000091.1:0-10064 GCA_035577525.1 Gemmatimonadales bacterium
CCAGTGCCCACGCGACCGAACTGCTGCGCAACTTCTGGCAGAAGGGCGCCAACAGCATGGCGCGGGGCCGCACCGAGAAGCCCTACGCGTACGTGATCCCGGGCTTTGCGCGCCAGCGCGACCCGGCGCGCGCGGCCTACCTCGTCAATCAGCTGGAACGGCAGGCCATCGAGATCGAGCGCCGCACCAGTGGGGATTCGGCGGGCGACTTCGTGATCCGCCGCAACCAGCCCTACGGCGACCTCGTCGTGAACCTGCTCGGCATCCAGCATTATCCCCAGTCCGCGAAGTATCCGCCCTACGACGACATCGCATGGACCGAGGGCGATCTCTACGGCGTCACCGTGAGTCCCGTGAACGACACCGCCGTGTTCCATTGGACGGGCCTCGCACGTGTGACCGATACGGTGGCGGCCAGCGGCTCCGTCGGCGGGACCGGAGCGGTCTACCTGCTCGCCTATCATGCGCAGGGGAATGTGCTCCCGGCGCTGTATGCGCTCAGCGCGAAAGAACCCAAGGCCCAGGCGTTCGCCGCCGAATCGGCGTTCGTCGCGGGACGCGATAGTTACCCTGCGGGCACAGTGATTCTCGAAGGAGCGACGGCCGCTGGTGTCTCAGCTGCGGCGCGTCGGTTCGCGCTGACCTTCACCGCGGTCAGTGCGGCGCCGGCGGTGCCGCGGCACCCTGAAGACCTGCCGCGCGTCGCGATCTACCACAGCTGGTATTCGACCCAGGACGCCGGCTGGGCGCGCTACACCTTCGAGCAGTACGGCATCCCCTATCGCTCCATCGACGACGGCGACCTGCGGCGCGGCGCTCTGCGGACACGCTTCGACGTCGTGCTCGTGCCGAGCTTCGGGGGGTCGGTGGCGCAGATGATCAACGGAATCGACCGCAAATGGGGTCCGCTCCCGTATCAACGGACCAAAGACACGCCCAATCTCGGCACGCCGTTCTCGTCCCCGGATATCACGGGTGGGCCGGGATTCGAGGGGATGGCGGCGTTACGGGACTTCGTCGACCAGGGAGGCGCGTTGATCACGCTCGGCGCGGCGACGCAATTCGCCGCGGAAACGGGAATCGCGACGCAGCTCACCCCTCATCGCACCAGCACGCTGTTTCACCCCGGCTCGATCGTGCGGGCCCGCGTGCGGCAGCGCCGCTCGCCGATCCTCTATGGCTATCCCGACGTCACGACGCTGTTCCGCGGCAACGGACCGCTGTACGAGGTGGCCAATCGTGACACGGGCTTGATCGTCTTGCAGTACGGCGCGACGCGGCATGTCGAGAAGGACGAGGGGCCGATGCTCGGCATACCGGACACCACACCGCCGGTTGCTCCCGATACGGCCACCGGCGAGCACAAGGCGCACGCGGGTAGCGGGAGCGACTCGGCCTACGTGGTATCAGGCATGGTGCGGGGGGAGAAGGAGATCATCGGGGAGGGGGCGGTATTCGACGTGCCGATTCGCAAGGGCCGGGTCATCGCCTTCACATTCGACCCGCTGCACCGCTTTCTGAACCATCACGAATTCCCACTCGTGTGGAACGCGCTGGCAAACTGGAACGACCGGCCCTGAGCGCCGTCGCTATTGGAGGTGAATCGCGATTCCGACCGCCACGGCGATCCCGCCGAGCACGTAAAGCAGCATCAGGATCGGAACGGCGAATCGCAGCCAGGTGTCGTAGCGGACCCCCGCCGCGGCGAGAATCGCCATCATCGCACCGTTCGTCGGCGTCAGCAGCTCGCATAGGCCGCCGCCGTACTGGTAGGCGAGGATCGTCACCTGACGCGACAGGCCGAGCAGGTCCGAAAGCGGCACGAGGACCGGCATCGTCAGCACCGCCTGGCCGCTGACGCTCGGCACCGGGACGTGGACGAGCGCGTGGGCGCCGATCATCCCCTCGGCCGAGAGCGCAACCGGCAGCGAACCCAGCGGTGTGAACAGCCCGTGCACCAGCGTGTCCACGATGCGCCCCTGATCGAGCACGACGTAGATCGCACGCGCGAACCCAATGAGCAGCGCAGCGAACGTCATCGAGGCGGCGCCATCGAGGAACGCCTGGGTGGTGCCGCCGAGACCCAGTCCGGCGATCAACCCCGCCGCGACTCCCATGACGAAGAACAGCGCCGCCATCTGCTCGAAGTCCCAGCCGAGCTTCAGGACTCCGTAGATGAATACCGCAAACGTGAGGACCACGAGCGGCAACACGATTCCCTGGCGCACCGGAAGGGCCGCCGCGGCAGGGGCTGGTTGCTCGGCGGCGGCGCTGCGCGTCCGGGCGACATGTCGCAGCGTGCCCCAGATCCAGATCCCGAGCGCCGGCACCATGAACGCGAGCCGGTACAGCGCGCCCGAGAGCAGCGGCAGGCCGGCGATTTTCTGTGCGATCCCCACCTGGAACGGGTCGATCGGTGAGAATGCCGCGCCGACCGCCGCGGCGCCGAGGCTGATCGACACCGCCGTCAGGGCATCCATTCCGAATCCGCGCGTGAGAATGAGCAGCGCCGGGAGCAGGGCGATGATCTCCTCCTGCAGGTGCTCGAGCGCGCCGGCGGTCGCAAAGGCGAGCGTCACGATCGGCACGACCAGTACCGCTTTGCCGCGCAGGTGCCGGACCAGCCAGTCGACCCCCCAGCGCAGCGCGCCGGTCCGGTCGACGACGGTGAACGCGCCGCCGACCAGGAAGACGAAGAAAATCACCGCAGCGGCGTCGGCCATCCCCTTTGGGATAGCGACCATCGCCTCGAACGGACCTACGGGTGCGCGGGGAACCGCATGATACGTCCCCGCGACCACGACGCTGCGCCCGGTGGCAGAATCGTCGCGGCGGTCGTACTGGCCCGTGGGAACGACCCAGCTCGCCGCGGCGGCGACGAGCAGGCAGCCGACGAGCAGGACGAGTGGATGTGGAAAGGCGACGCGCGGCACGGCGCGAGAACCTACGACGCCAGGCGAACTGCGCCAGGGGCGTGCCTCCGCTATGCTTCGGCCGTGACGCGTCGATTCGTCTCGTGGCACGCCGGTGCGATCGCGCTCGCACTCTCCTGCGGTCATCCCATCGCAACGCCGCCGCTGCTGCCGGTGTCACAGGCAGCCGCGCCGAGCGACGCGTGCCTCCTTGCCCCCGATTCGATTGCGGCGCCGGCCGGCATTGGCATTGCCGTCCCCGATGTCACGGGCTTCGTCGAGCGGCAGATGTACGAGACGCTGATCCGGATCGATTGTCGTGGAAGATCCGTTTCGCAGCTGGCCCAGTCCTGGGTCGGCGGCGACAGCGGGCGTCGCTGGACCTTCGCGCTGCGACCCGGTGCGCGCTTCTCGGACGGCGCCCCCCTGACGGCAGCCGACGTCTTCGCCGCCCTGACGCGCGATTCATCGTTGCTCGACCGCGGTGCCGCCACGCTCGAGAGTGTCGATCGGGTGAGCGTGCGCTTTCCCGCCGCATATGCCGCGGTGCCACCGGTCTTCGCCGATCCAGCCCTCCGAGTGTCTCGCCTCGATGTGGCCAGTGGCGGTCAGCTCGGCAGCGGCACGATGCGGGTCGACAGCTCCTCTGGTGTCGCGACGCTCACGCCGCTCGGGCCCGGCCGGTCGACGGTGACGGTACGGTCGAGCGTCGGCGGCGACGCGCGCGATCTGCTCGACCACGGCATCGACATTCTCGTCAGCGGGGATCCGGAGGTCCTGAGTTATGCCACCGGCCGCGGCGATGTGACGACCGTGCCGCTGCCGTGGGATCGCGTGTACGCGCTGCTGTCGCCGCTGCCTCCGACGATCGGCGACACCGTACGGGCCGGTCTCGCTCGTGACGTGGTGCGCACCGATGCCCGGCCGGCCCGCGGGAATTACTGGTGGTTGGCCGGTCCCGCCTGTCCCACGGCCGACACGGTCGCCGCGATCCGGGTGGCGCCGGGCTCGAGCCCCGCGCCGGTGGTCTACTATCCGCAGGGCGACGCTGCCGCCCGCGGTCTCGCGGAGCGACTGGTGGCATTGGGTTTGATGGGTCCTGCCGGGCGGGCCAGTGGAGTCGCGGCGGCGGATTTCGGCGGGCGCTTTGCCGCCGGCGGGGCGTCGTATCTCGTGCCGCTGCCGCGCGAGGCACTCGCCCCGTGCCACGCCGTGGCCGATCTGGCGGCCCGTGCCCCCTGGCTCACGAGCGACCCGAGCCGCCACATCACGGCGCTGGTGGAGACGCGCCGGCGCGCGATCGTGCGCCGCGGCGGATCATCATTCACAGTGGATTGGGACGGAACGCTGCGGTTGCGGTGAGGCCTTATCGCAATCCGATGCGCCGCACCAGATCGGCGTGGCGGGCGTCGCCGCGCAGCGGCGCATACCCCGGATCGAGGTGGAGATAGATCAAGCCGGCGGAGCGGGCCTGGAAGGCGCGCTCCAGGCAGGCGAAGGCACGATCGGCGTCGCCGAGGGCAGCGTATCCCATGGCCAGGATCTCGGCCCGGACGTAATGCTGCCGCGACTCTTCATCCAGGCGACTCATAATCGCCTCTGCTTCGTCGCGGCGTCCCAGGGCCGCAAGCGCCCGCACGATCATCGCGTCGTAGGAGCGCACAGCTTTCTCGAGCCCCTGTGCGCGACGATACCACTGGAGCGCGCCCTCGGCGTCGCCCTGCACGAGGTGTGCGGTCCCGATATAGAGCGGCGCGCGCAGCGAGGTCTCGTCGAGCTCCAGGGTCTTCTTGGCTTCGGCGATCGCGCCCTGGTAATCCTTGCTGTACAGCAGAATCCGAGCGAGCCATTCGCTATACGACGATGACAGGGGGTCGAGGGCGAGGGCTTTGCGGATTTCCATGATCGCATCATCCAGCCGCCCCACCAGTGGCAACGCGGTCCCCAACACGTAGTGGGCCTCGGCGTAGTTCGGACTCAACGCCACCGCGCGCTGCAACTGGTGTTCCGCATCGGCGAAGTTCCACTCGTGCCAGCACAACACCTTCCCGATCGACGTGACCGCCTCGCCGAGCTCCGCATCGCGTTGCAGCGCGCGCTCCGCCGCCGCCTTCGCGCGGGGGTAGGCGTCGTCGGGAGCGACCCAATCGTCGGCGAGGTTACACCAGACATCGGCGATGCCGGCGTACGCGCGCGCGAAGCCCGGGTCCTGTAACAGCGCCAGCTGGAAGAACTCCAGCGCTTTGCGCAGACTGGGCTCGGTGAGCTTGTTGAAGAAGAACCGGCCTTTGAGATAGAGATTGTACGCCTCGATGCTCTTCGTCGGTGCCACCACGTGCTCGGCATGGCCGCCCAGGCGCAGTTTCAACGCGTCGACGATGGCGCGCGAAATCTCGTCTTGGATGGCGAACACGTCTTCCAGCTGCCGATCGTAGGTCTCCGCCCACAGCTGGTAGCCGTTGTCGACGTTGACGAGCTGCGCGGTGATGCGGATCCGGTTCCCCACCTTCCGCACGCTGCCCTCGAGCACGGAGGTGACTCCCAGCTTGTCGCCGACCTGGCGCACATCGACTTCCTTGCCCTTGAAGGCGAACGAGGAGGAGCGCGAGGCGACCTGGATCCCGGGGACCTTCGACAGCGCGTTGATGATCTCTTCGGTCATCCCGTCGGAGAAGTATTCATTCTCCGGGTCGGCGCTCATGTTGGTGAGCGGCAACACGGCGATGGCCTTCTGCCCTGCAGGTCGAGCGTCCCCCGCCGCGCGCCCGGCGCCGTTGCGCGTGATCGTTGCGAGCGCGGCGGCGAATTCCGCGGCGGTCGGGTAGCGGTCGACGGGGGTGCGCGACAGCGCGCGCGTCACGACTTGGTCCACCGCCTCAGGGACGTCGCGCGTCGCGCGCACTTTGGGGATGGGAGACACGAATCGCTTGGCGATGATGGCTTGTGCCGTCGGACCGGTGAACGGAGGCTCACCCGACAACATCTCGTACAGGACGCAGGCGAGACTGTACAGGTCGCTGCGGCCGTCGACGTCGCTCTCGCCACCGGCCTGCTCGGGGCTCATGTACGCTGGCGTGCCGATCGCGACCCCCGTCTGCGTGATTGAGCCGTCGCCGCTCAGCGCCTTGCCGATGCCGAAATCCGCTACCATCGCCGCGCCTTCATGGAGCAGGATGTTTTCGGGCTTGATGTCGCGGTGGACCACGTGATGGCGGTGGGCATAGTCGAGGGCGGCGGCGACTTCACGCGCGATGCGCAGGGCGTCCTCGAGCGGCAGCTGGCGCTCCCGCTCGAGTCGCTCGCGCAGAGAATGCCCCTCCATGTTCGGCATCACGTAATACAACAGCCCGGCCGCCTCGCCCGAATCGTGGACCGGCAGGATATGCGGATGGGTGAGTCCCGCGGCCATCTTGATTTCGCGCAGGAATCGCTCGGCACCGATCTCTGCCGAGACCTCCGGCCGCAGCACCTTGAGCGCGACGTGCCGGTCGTGCCGCAGGTCGCGAGCCAGGAATACCAGGGCCATGCCGCCTTGTCCCAGCTCCCGCTCCAGGGTGTAGCGGCCGCGGAGCCCTTCGGTCAATCGATCTTGAAAGGAGGACATCTGACACCCCAAAGATGCCGCGCCGAACGCCAAGCGGCCAGCCGGTCGCCTCCACGAAAGCGATGCCGCAGCGATATTCTGTGAACCCGTGACGTTCCGCAATCGCATCCTGCTTGCGACCGCTCCGGTCGTGCTCGTGCCGCTCGTCGTGTTCGGCCTCGCGGTGCGGCTCGCCGTGCGGCAACGCGTCGCGGTGCAGTACCGGGCACGCACGACGGCGCTGGTCGCTCTGATCGGCCGCGATCTCGAGCGCCAGGGCACGGTCGTGGCGACGCGGCTGGCGCACCTGCGGGAGGCGGCGGTGGCGGACAACGGCCTGCGGCGCGCGGCGGTGCAGCGGGACACCGCGTCTCGGGCTTACCTGCTCGACTACGGTGGCACGGCGATGCGCCTCGCCGGGCTCGACATGCTGCAGATCCAGGACGACTCCGGGCGCATCGTCAGCTCGGGACACTATCGCAACGAGTTCGATCGCTTAGAGCCGGGGCTGCCGCTGCAGCTCGGGCGGGCCCTGAACGGGGTGGCCCTGGTCGCGGCACGGACCGCCGAGGGTCCGTTCGTGGCGCTCGCGCGGCTCGACTCGCTGCCCTTGGGTGACCGGCGCTTCACGGTCGTCGGGGGAATCGCCGTCGACACAGGCTTCCTCGCCCGCCTCGCTCCCGACAGCGCCTTCACCGTCTCCCTCGAGCTGCCCCACGACACGATCCGCTCGCGCGTGCGGGACACCACTCGGGCGCGGGCGGCCGACGTCGTCAGCGCCCTCCCGTTCGCGTTTGTGGACGAGTCGCGACCCGACAGCACCCGGCTCGTGGCGGCGCAGCTCGTGGTGTCGACGGAGCTGGTCGGGCTACAGCAGCTGGAGCGCGTCGTCGATCTCGCGTTCGCGGCCGCGGTGCTGGTCACGATTCTCGTGTCGCTGCTGGTCGCCGGGTGGCTCGCCTCCCGGGTGAGCCGGCCGCTCGCGGAGCTGGCGGAGCGCACCGCCACCATCGACCTCGACCGCCTCGACGACGAGTTCTCGAGCGACCGCCAGGACGAGATCGGAGAGCTGGAGCGCCGCTTCGGCGAGATGACGGTGCGGTTGCGCGCCGGCGCGGCCCACCTGCGCGAAGCCGAGCGCCACGCGGCGACGGGGGAGCTGGCGCGGCAGGTGAACCACGACATCAAGAACAGCATCGCCCCGCTGCGCAACGTGCTGCGCCACCTGGCGCAGATCGCGCGCGACAAGCCCGCCGAGCTCGCGACGGTGTTCGCCGAGCGGCGCCAGACGCTCGTTTCGAGTCTCGAGTATCTCGAGAAACTCGCCGCGACCTACGCCAAGTTGTCTCCCGTCGCGGACGCGCAGCGCGCCGACGTGAGCGCCGTGACACGCGAGGTGGTCGGGCAAATGCCGGTCGGCGCGGCGGAGGTATCGCTGCAGCTCGCCGAGGAATTGCCGCAGGCGAAGATCGATCCGCTGGGGCTGCGCCGCATCCTCGAGAATCTGGTAACCAACGCCGTGGATGCCTTGGGCGGCCAGTCGGGAACGGTGACGGTGTCGACCGCGCGCGTGAGCGACGCCGGCCGTGCGAACGGAATCCGCATCGTGATCGAGGACACGGGCTCCGGCATGACGCAACAGGAGCTCGGGCGGGCGTTCCAGGACTTCTACTCCACCAAGCCCGGCGGCACCGGACTCGGCTTGTCGATCGTGCGACGGCTGGTGACCGACGCGGGCGGCCGGTTGCGCGTCGAGACCTCGCCCGGCGCCGGGTCCCGGTTCATCGTGGACTTGCCCGAAGCGATCGCCGACGCATGAGCCTCATTCTCATCGTCGACGATGCCCGGCCGCTCGCCGAGCAGTATGCCTACGACCTGAAACGGCTCGGGGGCCACGAGTCGATTCTGGCGGGCGACGGGCGCGAGGCACTCGACGTCCTGGCGCGTGAGCCGGTGGACTGCGTGCTGCTCGACCTCGAGATGCCGGGGATGGACGGCTTCGACGTGCTGCGCGAGCGCGCGCGCCGCGGCATGACGGTGCCGGTGATCGTGTACACCGGTACGGGAGACTACGACCGCTGCGCGCAGGCGATCCGGGCCGGCGCGACGAGCTTCATCGACAAGGCCGAAACGATGGAGCGGGTGGTACAGGAGATCGCGCAGGCGCTCGAGCGGCAGCGGCTCGAGAGCGAGGTCGCGGCGCTCCTGAAGGATGCGGGACCCGACGCCCTCATCGGCTCGAGCCCGGCAATCGCCAAACTCGCTGACGCGATCACGCGCGTCGCGCCGATCCCATCACCGGTGCTGATCGTGGGGGAGAGCGGGTCGGGGAAGGAGATCGTGGCGCGCGCGGTGCACAAGAAGAGCGGACTGGCCGGGCCGTTCGTCGCGTTGAACAGCGCCGCGTTACCGCACGACCTGATCGAGAGCGAGCTGTTCGGGCACGAGCGCGGCGCCTTCACCGGTGCCGCCACGCTGCGCAAAGGAGCATTCGAGGCGGCCGCCTCGGGCACCTTGTTTCTCGACGAAATCGGCGAGCTGCCGCTCCCGGCACAGGCGAAGCTGCTGCGGGTGCTCGAGGCGCGACAGGTCACCCGGCTGGGAGGCAACCGGACGATCGCGGTGGACGCGCGGGTCGTCGCCGCGACGAACCGCGACCTCACGGCGGAGGTCAAGGCCGGCCGGTTCCGTGAGGATCTGCTCTACCGCATCAACGCACACGTCCTCGCGGTGCCGCCGTTGCGTGACCGGCTGTCCGACATCCCGGAGCTGGTGCAGCACCTCGTGGCAGCGACGTCCGCCCGCTTCCGGATGAAGCCCCGAACGGTCACCGCCCCGGCGCTCGAGGCGCTGATGGCCTACGACTGGCGCCGCAACAACGTGCGCGAGCTGCGCAACATCCTGGAGCGGATGCTGATCGCGGCGACAGGAGACACGCTCGGCATCGAGGATGTTCCGCCCGAGATCACGGACGACACGGCGGCCCAGCGGGTGAGCGGCGGCCTGCAGCCCCGCACGTTTCACGAGCTGAAAGCGGAAGCGGAGCGGCAGATCATTGTGGCCGCGCTGGAGCGCAACGGGTGGCACATCACGCGCACGGCGGAGACATTGGGGTTGGCCGACCACGCGAGTCTCTTGAAGATCATGCGGAGGCACTCGATCAGTCGGGAATAACAGACGTGTCCGCCCGGACACGATGCACTTGCAAAGACGTGTCCATCCGATCACAACGAGCGCTTCTCCAGGTCCCCATCAATTCGCCATCCACAACAGCAGCACGGAGTTGCTGCAGTCGATAACCGAGCAAGTCTTCTGGCCTTCCTCCTGCCTTAGTCGTGGGCGCTGGCAACCCCAACTGGCGCCCCCGCGCCCTGACGAGGAGGAAGCATGATCACCACCCTGCGGTTCACCCCGGTCTGGCTCACCGCCTGGCTGTTCGTGCTCGGCGGCTGCGGCGACAAGACGCCCAAACAGGCGATCGCACGCGAGACGGTCTCCCCGGAATCGACGGTCACGTCGACGCCGGTGCAGCCGGAGCCCGTACCGGTCGAGCCGGTGACGTATGCCGG
>DATLVL010000092.1:0-13384 GCA_035577525.1 Gemmatimonadales bacterium
GCCTCGGCCGCGGAGGCTGCCGGTCAGGTGCTGACGGTCGAGCGCCTCGCCGACCTCGCGTCCCGGGTGAAGGGCATGCCGCTCGAGACCCCGAACCTGACGCAGCTCGCCGGTGCCTACCTGAACTACACGCTGTTCGCGATGTCGCTGGCGAACGGGCAGACGCTCGAGGACACCGCGACGGTGTCGCGCGTGATGTGGCCGGTCGTGTCGCAGCTGAAGTTCGAGCGCTACTCCGACAAACGAAACGGCGGCCAGTCGCTGTCGGCCAAACAGGTCGACTCGGCCTACAACGCGGGGGACCTGCGGGCGTTCCAGCACATCCTGATCATGGTTCCGCCGAACTCGGCGCCGCCCGTCGTGCAGCAGAAGCAGAATCAGGCAAACACGCTGTGGCGGTCCCTCGTGGGCAGCGGCGGCACCAATTTCGCCGCGGTTGCGAAGCGGACGTCCGAGGATCCGGCGTCGAAGCCGAGCGGCGGCTACCTCGATGTGGGCGGGCGGGGCCGGTTCGTGCCGCAGTTCGAGGACGCTGCGTGGCAGCTGCCGCCCGGTTCGATGTCGGGTGTGGTGCGGTCGAGCTACGGGTTCCACATCATCCGGCGCCCGCCGCTCGCGGAGATCCGCGACACGTTCACCGCGGGCGTCGAGCATCTGGCGGCGAGCCGCAGCGACTCGACGTACTTCGCTGCGCTGGCGCACAATCACAAGATCGCGATCGTCAGCGGAGCCGGAGCATCGGTGCGCAGCGCCTTCGAGGACCTGGACGCCGCGGGCCGCAGCGACAAGACGCTCGCCACCTACAGCGGCGGCAAGTTCGCGATGAAGGACTTCGTGCGCTGGCTGTTCGCGATCGATCCGCGCTACGCGCAGATGATGGTTACCGCGAACGATTCCCAGGTCAACCTGCTGCTGCATCAGCTGGTGGAGCGGACGATGGCTCTGCACGAGGCCGACTCGAGCGGGGTTCAGCCGACTGACTCCGAGTGGGCGGACATCCGCGTGCAATACGACTCGACGCTTGCGGTGCTGGAGCGGGCGCTGAACCTCACCCCCGCGATGGTGCACGATTCCGCCGCCACAGCGGACGGCCGTGCCCGGCTCGCCATGGCCCGCGTGAACGACTACTTCGATCGCGCCATTACGGGACGGGCGCAGTTCCTCCCGATCCCGCCGCTGCTCGCCCAGGTGCTGCGCGAGCGGGGGAACTGGTCGATCGACGCCGACGCGGTGCAGCGTGCGGTGGAGCGCGCCACCGCGCTGCGCGCCGCCGCGGACTCGCTGCGTCCCGCAAGCGGCGGTGCGCAGATGCAGCCCGCACCCGGCCCACCGCCCGTGGTCCTCCCCGATTCGAGCAAACGGCCCGTGCGTCGGTCGGTGCAATGAGCCGACGGCGGATTGGCGTCGCCGTGCTCCTCGCCATGGCCGCCGCCCCGCGGGCGGCCATGGCCCAGGCGCCGATTCTGGTCGACCGCATCGTGGCCGTCGTCGGCACGCAGCCGATTCTGTCGTCGCAGCTCGATGAGGAGATCGCGTCCGCGCAGGCCCAGGGGCAGCAGCTGCCGAGCGATTCGGCGGGACGGGCGGCGATGCGGCGGCGCATTCTCAACAACCTGGTCGAGACCGAGCTCCTGGTGCAGCAGGCGGAGCGCGATACCAGCGTCAAGGTGACGGAGCAGGAGGTGCAGGAGGCGGTCGAGCAGACGGTGAAGAACGTGCGTAACCGCTTCGCCTCGGAGCAGGAGTTCCAGTCGCAGCTCAAGCTGGCGGCGTTCGGCGGTGTCGAGGAATGGCGCCGCTGGCTCACCGAGCAGCAGCGGCGGCAAATCCTGCAGCAGCGCCTGATCGAGAGCCTGCGGCAACGGGGGAAGATCAAGCCGATCCCGCCGAGCGATGCGCAAATGCGCGCCTACTGGGAGGAGAACCGCACACCCGACCAGACGCGCCCGACGACGGTGTCGTTCCGGCAGATCGTCGTCCTGTCCCAGCCGGACTCGGCGGCGCGCGCGCAGGCGTTGACCAAAGCCGACTCGCTGCTCAAGGCGCTGCGTGGCGGCGCGGACTTCGCGGACCTGGCGCGGCGCTTCTCGGACGATTCGGTGAGCCGCGATTCCGGCGGATCGCTCGGCTGGTTCCGCCGCGGCACGATGGTGAAGGCGTTCGAGCAGGCAGCGTTCCGGTTGCGGCCCGGGGACCTCTCGTACCCGGTCGAGACGGTGTTCGGGTTTCACATCATTCAGGTGCAGCGCGTGCAGCCGGCCGAAGTTCTGGCCCGCCACATTCTGATCGCGCCAAAGATCAGCGCGGCGCAGATCGCTGTCGCGCGGGCCCAGGCCGACACGGTGCACAACGCGCTCGCCCGGCATCTGTCGTTCGATTCGCTGGGGCAGCGCTATGGCGACGAGAACGCGCAAAAGCTCGGCGAGGCGGTCGACATCACGAAGCTTCCCCCCGAGTACCAACAGCTTCTGGCGAAGGATTCGACCGTGGGATTGAAGGCGGTCGTCGAGATGGGGGCCGGGAGCCGGCGGCCGGAATTCGCCGTCGTCGAGATCACGGCCCGTCAGTCGGCAGGGCCCCTCACCTACGACGACGTGCGCGAGCGGATCCGCGGCGACCTGTCACAACAGCTCGGCGTCGAGCACTATCTCGATCAGCTGCGGCGCATCACGTTTATCGATATCCGGCTCTAACGTGGCCGGCCCCACCGCCCGGCGCCCGCGGCTCGCCGTGACGCTCGGTGACCCGCGCGGGATCGGTCCCGAAGTCGTCGCCAAGGCACTCGGCCAAGCGCCGCTCGGCGCCGACATCGTGCTCGTGGGACCCGACGACCAGCTGGAAAAAATTCCCGCCCGCAGTCGCATCGGCGTCGGCGCATGGGGAGCGAGGGGCGCGGACCAGGCACGCGACGCCGGGCTCCTCGCCGCCCGCTCGATCGAGCGCGCCGTGTGGCTGGCGCGCGCGCACGAAGTCGACGGCGTGGTCACCGGACCGGTCGAGAAGCGCGCGCTGCATCTCGCCGGCTACACATTCCCCGGCGTGACCGAGCTGCTCTCCAATCTCACCGGCAACACCCCGACGGCGATGATGCTCGTGGCCGGGACGCTGCGCGTCGTGCTGGTCACCACGCACCTGCCGCTGCGTGAGGTGCCGAACCGCCTGAGCTCGGAGGGCATCGTGGCGGTGGGCCGGATCGCCGCCGCGGCGCTGACGCGCTGGTGGGCCATCGCGGTGCCGCGGCTCGCGCTGTGCGCGCTGAACCCGCACGCGGGGGAAGGGGGGCTGTTCGGCGACGAGGACGATCGCGTGCTGCGTCCCGCGGCCGTCGAGCTCGGGGCGGCGGGCCCGCTGCCGGCCGACACCGTGTTCGTGCGGGCGTTGAAGGGCGAGTTCGACGCCGTGCTGGCCCCGTATCACGACGTCGGGATGACGGCGGTGAAAGTCGCGGGATTCGGCCGCGGCGTGAACGTCACGCTCGGGTTGCCGTTCCCCCGGACGGCGCCCGATCACGGCACCGCATTCGACATCGTGGGAACGGGGCGGGCCGATCCCGGCAGCATGCGGGCGGCACTGGAGCTGGCGGCGACGTTGGCGGAGCGCAGCCGCACCGGCGACTAGTTCTCGACCGTCTCCGCCGCGGCGTCGGGACGCGTGACGCGCACTCTTCCCACCCGGCGGCCTTCCATTTCGACGACCTCGAACGTCGCGCCGGACAGCTCGACGCGGTCGCCCGGCTTGGGCAGCCGGCCGAGGGTACCGAACACGACGCCGCCGATCGTCGTGTAATCGGTATCGTCGATTTTCAATCCGTACACGCGGTTCACGTCGGTGACTTCCATCGCGCCGGGAATGATCGGTGTCGGTCCCACCGCCGACGGGCGCACCCCCGGCTCGGGGCGGTCGTACTCGTCGTAGATCTGTCCCACGATCTCCTCGAGCAGGTCTTCCATCGTCACGAGCCCGGCGGTGCCGCCGTACTCGTCGAGCACGATCGCGAGGTGGACCTTCTGCCGCTTCATGTCGGCGAGCACGTCCTCGACTTCCCGTGTGCCGGGGACGAGCAGCGGCGGCCGCAGGATCGCCTGCAGCGTCTGCTCGCCGCCCGAGCGCAGCGCGCGCAAGATGTCTTTGGCGTGCACCGTGCCGACGATGTCGTCGAGCGACTCGCGGTACACGGGATAGCGCGAGCGGCCGGCGGCGCCCACCCGGTCGGCGGCTTCGGAGAGCGACAGCTCAAGGGGCAGGGCGACGATCTGGGTGCGCGGCGTCATGACGTCGCGCGCGTTCTTTTCGCTGAACTCGAACACCCCCTGGATCATGCGGGCGTCCTGCGAGCCGAGGTCGCCGATGCGGCGGCTCTGCTCGACGAGCATGAGAATTTCTTCGGGGGAGTGAACGCGCTCACGCTCGCTCATCGGGCGCGCTCCGAACAGGCGCAACAGGCCGGTGGCGGAGCTGTTCAATAACCAGATGAACGGATTGGTGACGACGGTGAACAACACCAGCGGCCGCGCCAACCAGCGGCCCAGCGTCTCCGGATAGAGCAGCGCCAGCCCCTTGGGCACGAGCTCGCCCAGGACGACGTGCATGAACGTGATCAGGACGAACGCAAGCGTGACGGCCGCCCCGTGCGCGGCAGCGGTCGCTAATGACAAAGGCAGGCCCGCGAACAAGCGGGCGAATGGCTCCGCCAGTGCCGGCTCGCCGACCCAGCCGAGGCCGAGGCTGGTGAGCGTGATGCCGAGCTGGGTGCCCGAGATGTAGCGGGTGATGTTCTGCATCACGGCGAGGGCCGCCTGGGCGCGGCGGTCGCCGCGCCGGATCAAGCCCTCGATCCGCGTGCGGCGGGCGGCTACGAGCGAGAATTCAGCGGCCACGAACAAGGCGTTCGCGAGCACCAGCAGGGCGACGGCCGCCAGACGGAGCCCCAGGGAATACTCCGCGGTGACAGGCATCGGACAGGAAGCTAGCGTCATGGTTGCTCGCCCGCCCTCCCCCCCCATATGCTTCCCCCTGATGACCCAGGTTCTGCCGCTCGACGTGCAATGCGCGCACAAGGCGCCGGCGCGGCACGAGAGCGCCGAGCGGATGCGCGCGGCGCTGCTGCTCGCGGTGGGCGTGACGATCGCCGAAGCGCTGGGGGGATGGTTCGCCCACTCGCTGGCGCTGCTGGCGGACGCGGGGCACATGCTCGCCGACGTCGGCGCGCTGGGGCTCGCGCTGTTCGTGGCGCGCGTGGCGCAGCGACCCGCGACGCCCGAGCGCAGCTACGGTCTGCTGCGGCTCGAGATTCTGGCGGCGCTCGTGAACGGAGCCGCGCTGGTGGCGATCGCGGTCGGGATCGGCATCGAGGCGGTGCGCCGGTTGCAGTCGCCGAGCGAGGTGCACGGCGGCCTGCTGCTCGGCGTGGCGGCGGTCGGGTTGGCGGCGAACATCGTCGGCGTGAAGATCCTGCACCACGGCCACGACCATTCGCTCAATCAACGCGGCGCCTACCTGCACATGCTGAGCGACCTGCTGGGCTCGCTGGGCGCGGTCGTGGCCGGGCTCATCATCCTGATCACCGGATGGCATCTCGCCGACCCGATCATCTCACTCCTGATCGGCCTTCTGATTCTCAACGGCGCCTGGCGTCTGGTGCGCGAGAGCGCCGACATCCTGCTCGAGTCGACGCCGTCCCACATCGCGCTCACGACCGTGCACGACGCGCTCGCGGGGCTGCCGGGCGTCAGCTCGGTGCATGACCTGCACGTGTGGACGCTCACGAGCGGCGTCGTCGCGATGAGCGGCCATCTCGTCGTGCGCAATCCCGGGGACAACCAGCGCATCCTCGAGGACGCGCAGCTGCGACTGCGCTCGCTCGGGATCACGCACGTCACGGTACAGATGGAGAAGGACTTGACCTGCGACTAGGGCACTCCCTATACTGCCCGCTCACTCGCACCCCCTCTGGACGCAATCCCTTGCAGATTCGCAACATCGCCATCATTGCCCACGTCGATCACGGCAAAACGACGCTGGTGTCGCAGCTCTTGCAGCAGGCCAGAGCGCTGCGCCACGGTGCCACCGGCTTCCTCGACACCGGGATCGAAGCCGAACGCGGCATCACGATTCTCGCCAAGAACACGGCGGTGCGCTGGGGCGAGACGAAGATCAACATCGTCGATACGCCGGGTCACGCGGACTTCGGGGGTGAGGTCGAGCGGATTCTCCGGATGGTGGACGGCTTCCTGCTGCTCGTCGACGCCGCCGAGGGCCCGATGCCGCAGACGCGCTTCGTGGCGGGGAAGGCGCTGGCGCTCGGGCTGAAGCCGATCGTCGTGATCAACAAGATCGACCGGCAGGACGCGGAGCCCGCGCGGGTGCACGACGAAGTGCTGGAGATGTTTCTCGATCTCGAAGCGGACGAGACGCAATTTCACTGCCCGTTCCTCTACGCGTCGAGCCGGCAGGGCATCGCCACCAGCGATCTCGCCGTGCCCGGCACCGATCTCGTGCCGCTGTTCCAGACGATTCTGGAGACGGTGCCGCCGCCCGCGGGTGATGCCCACGGTCCGTTCCAGATGCTCATCTCGACGCTCGACTACTCCTCGTATCTCGGGCGGATCGGCATCGGGCGCATCGAGCGCGGCACGGTGCACGTCGGCGACAACGTGGCGCTGTTACCGCTGGGCGAGGCGGGCCCGGTGGGTGACGGGATGTTCGAGCAGGCGCGGATCGTGAAGCTCTTCGGGTTCGAGGGTCTGGAGCGCATCGAGCTGCAGGAGTCGTCCGCGGGGGAGATCGTGGCGATCTCGGGACTCGCGGGGGTGGAAATCGGCAAGACGGTCACCGCCCCCGACCATCTGGAGCGGCTCGCCGGCATCGCCGTGGAGGAGCCGACGATCTCGGTCGACTTCCGGGTGAACGACGCGCCGTTCGCGGGTCGCGAAGGGAAGTACGTCACGGGCCGGCAGCTGCGCGACCGGCTGTACCGCGAGCTGGAGCGCAACGTGGCGCTGCGGGTGGAGGACACCGACGATCCGCAGACATTCACCGTGTCGGGCCGCGGCGAGCTGCACCTCGGGATCCTGATGGAGACGATGCGGCGCGAGGGGTACGAGTTTCAGGTGGGCCGCCCCCGCATCATCCCGCGGCAGGGGCCCGACGGCGAGCAGCTGGAGCCGTACGAAGAGCTGTTGATCGATTGCCCCGAGGGGTATCTCGGCGTGGTAATGGAGAAGCTGGGTCCGCGGCGCGCTACCCTCAAGGACATGAAGAATGCCGGTCTTGGGATGGTGCGGCTGCGGTTTACGATTCCGGCGCGCGGTTTGCTGGGCTATCGCTCGGAGTTCCTGACGGATACGCGCGGCACGGGGATCCTGCATCACGTGTTTCACGCGTACGGTCCCTGGGCGGGTCCATTGACGGGACGCAGCCGAGGGGTGATGGTGGCGGACCGGGAAGGTGTGGCGGTGGCGTACGCACTCTTCAATTTGCAGGAACGCGGCACCATGTTTGTGAAGCCGAACGACGCCGTCTACGAAGGCATGATCGTCGGCGAGCACGTGCGGCCGGGCGATCTGGACGTCAACGCCACGAAGGAGAAGAAGCTCACGAACATGCGGACGACGGCGTCCGACGAGATGGTGATCCTCGAGCCGCCGCGTCAGATCACGCTGGAATTGGCGCTGGAGTACATTGAGGACGACGAGTTGATCGAAGTGACGCCCGCCTCGATCCGGCTGCGCAAGCGCGCGCTGGGGGCGACGGCGCGGCGGAAGCTGGCCAGGATCGTGCGGGCGCAGGAGGAATAGCAGGGAGACGCCAACCTCAACCTCAGCTGGGGGTGACAATGCTGGCCGCGGAGACGTCGGTGGGGTGGTCGCTCAAGCGTCGCGGCGACGACATCGACGAGGAGTTCGAGGACTTCGAAGAGGATAAGGAGCTCGACGAAGATTTCGAGGACGAGCTGGACGAAGACGAGCTGGACGACGAAGATCTCGAGGACGCCGACGACTATGACGACCTCGACGACGAGTTCGACGAGGAAGACGAGGACGGGTTCCGCCCCCGCAAGGGACCGAAGCGGGAGTGGGATTGAAATAAGCGGCAGGCTCCGACGCCGCCGTACTGGCCAGGGCCGGGAGACCCTGCCTACCGGAGCGTCGGCAGCCTGCCGAAGCAGTGCTGCTTCATCTTATGTGCTGCCGCTCACCGAAGGCTAGCCCGTAACGGCTTACGGTGGCCTGTCCCGGCGAGTGCCGAGGCCCGGGCGGTGGCGCTAGATTGTGGGCCCCGGGGCCTGTAGCTCAGGTGGTTAGAGCGCACGCCTGATAAGCGTGAGGTCGGTAGTTCAACTCTACCCAGGCCCATTTCCGCACCCCGCCTTCAGTGGCAGCTGCCGCTCCCAGCGTCCGTGAACGTCTTTCCCGCCACCGGAATGAACCGCCAGTCGTAGCTCGCGGCGTGCAGCACGAGCCGTAGCACCCCGTACGTGTCGGCGTTCTGAACCACGCTGTTCGCGGCGAGCGGCAGGTTGATACGACCGTGACTCTTGCCGCCCGTACCGACAACGATCTCCACCAGCCCCTCGGGGTCGGCGGTGGCATCCGTTCGCTGCCCGGCGAAGCGCTCGTAATCGTGGTCGTTGCCGTCGAGGATGAGCTCTGCGCCGGCATCGTCGAGCGGCTGGAAGTAGGCCGCCTGCCCCGATGAATTCCCGGAATTCCCCGAGCTGAACAGCGGACGGTGGGAAATCGCCACGGTGCACAACGCGGGGTGCGCCGCGAGGTCGGTACGCAGCCATTGCACCGCGCCGGAGTCCACCGCAACGGCGCTGTTCAGGACGATGACGTGCCACGTGCCGAGGTCGTAGCTGTAGTAACCCTTGGGACCGTGCGCCGCCGGCCCGAAGTAGCTGAAGTAGCCGGTGAGCGAGTCATCGTCGCCGGCGGCGGGGCGTACGCGCCATGCGTGCCGCCCCCACGTGGAATCGAAACACACCCCATAGACCGGTTCAGGGGTGGCATCGCGATAGTCGTTGTCGCCGGCGGTGAAGACTGTTCCCGAGAGGCTGTCGAGCAGCTGCGCCGTCGCTTCGTCGTTCGTGGACGCGCAGGTGCCCATGTCGCCCGCGCCGATCAGCACCGGATCGGTCACGGTGATCTGCAGGCTCGCCGTCGCGGTCGCTGCCAGGGCATGAATCGTGGTGACGCCCGGGTGACGGCCGCGTACCAGACCGCTGCTCCCGACCCGTGCGACGGCGGTGTCCGTGCTCGACCACGTGGCCGACGCGGCGGGAACCGCGACACCACTATCGGTGAGCAGCATGAGACGCACGCTGTCGCCCGTGATCGAATCGCCCGCTTCGATCGACAACCAGGGCGGCGCCGCGATGAGACGCCCAACCGGCGGTGGCGGCGGCGGCTCACCACCGCTGTGACACGCGGCAGCCAACGTGCCAATCGCGGCGATCACCAAGAGTCGATGCATGGGGCGGCTCCAATATCCGCGCGTTTCCTCTCGTCGGCGACCACGCTAGTTTCCCGATTCCTGTCCTCCGCCGGGAGTCGTGCATGCGCCTCAGGTCGTTCGTCGCCGCTCTGCTCATTGCGCCGCTCGGCAGCGCCGCCGCGCAGGCCCATCCCTTTACGCACGCCGATACCTTGCGCGGCTCCAACACCCCGGAACGGGCGTGGTGGGACGTCTCGTTCTACGACCTGCACGTCAGCGTCGACCCCTCCGACAGCACGATCCGCGGCTGGAACGGCATCGGCTACCGCGTGCTGCAGCCGTCGCGGGACATGCAAATCGACCTGCAGGAGCCGCTGCTGGTCGACAGCATGGTGCAGGAGGGACGACGCGTGGCGGTGCGGCGGGACGGCAATGCGTGGTTCGCGGGCGTAGCGCGGCAGCGGGCAGGGGAGCGGCACACCATCACCGTCTACTATCACGGGAAGCCCGTCGTCGCGCGGCGGCCACCCTGGGACGGCGGTCTGATCTGGGCGCGGGACAGCGTGGGCGACCGCTGGGTCGCGACCGCCAACGAAGGCACCGGTGCCTCCGTGTGGTGGCCCAACAAGGATTACCTCGCCGACGAGCCCGACAGCCAGCGCATCGCGATCACCACACCGGACTCGCTGTTCGACGTATCGAACGGGCGGCTGCGCGGTGTGACGCCGCACGCGGACGGCACGACGACGTATGAGTGGTTCACGACCGAGCCGATCAACAACTACGACGTCGCGATCAGCGCCGGCCGCTATGCCCACTTCAGCATGATCTACGACGGCGAAGCGGGGCCGCTGACGCTCGACTTCTGGCCGCTCGCCTATCACCTCGATGTCGCGCAGCGGGAATTCCTGCAAGTGCCGCCGATGATGAAGTGTTTTGAATCCTGGTTCGGCCCCTATCCGTGGTATACCGATGGGTACAAGCTGATCGAGTCGCCGCACCTCGGAATGGAGCACCAGACGGCTGTGGCGTACGGCAACCACTACCAGAACGGCTATCTCGGACGCGACCTCTCCCACACCGGCCTCGGCCTGTTGTGGGACTTCATCATCGTGCACGAGAGCGCCCACGAGTGGTTCGGCAACAACATCTCGATGCAGGATCAGGCGGACATGTGGGTGCACGAGAGCTTCGCCAACTACGCGGAGAACCTCTATACCGAGTGCATGGCGGGGAAAGACGCGGGCGCCCAGTACGTGATCGGCACGCGCAGAAATATCCGCAACGACCGCCCCATCGTCGCCCAGTACGGCGTGAACGACGAAGGCTCGGGGGACATGTACTACAAGGGCGGCAACATGCTGCACACGATCCGTCAGGTCGTGGGCGACGACGCGAAATGGCGGGAGACGCTGCGCGGGCTGAATCACACCTTTTGGCACCAGACGGTGACGGGCCAGCAAGTCCAGGAGTACATCAGCCGCCAGACGGCGGTCGACCTCACGAAGGTGTTCCGCCAATACCTCACCACCACCGACGTCCCGGTCTTCGAGTACACCCTCGTTGATTCGACGCTCACGTTCCGCTGGACGAAGGTCGTCGCGGGTTTCGATATGCCGCTCAAGGTCACGCTGTCCGATTCGGGCTTCACCGCAATTCGTCCCACGGAGGCGTGGCAGCATACCACGGTGCGGCTCAAGGATCCCGTGACGTTCCGCGTCGATCCCAATTTCTACGTGTTCACGCAGCACGATCTCACCGCTCCACGGGAGGCGCGGCAGTAAGTGGCCACCGCCCTGGTGATCGTATGTCTCGTCGTGGGCCTCGTGCTCGTCCCCTTCGGCCTGCCCGGACTGTGGGTGATGGCGCTGGGCGTGATCGGTTACGGGTGGCTCACCGGGTTCCACGCGGTTGGGGTGGGGATCATCGTGCTCGTCATCGGCCTCGCGTTCTTCGGCGAGATCGTGGACTGGTGGCTCGGGTTCCGCTTCGCGATCAAGTACGGCGGCTCGCGTCGTGCGGGATGGGGAGCGCTGCTCGGCGGCATCATCGGCGCGATCGTGGGGGTGCCCGTGCCGGTGATCGGCAGTGTCATCGGCGCCTTTATCGGCTCGTTCGCCGGCGCGGCACTGTTCGAGTACACGCGCGAGCGGCACGCCGGGGTGGCGATGCGGGCGGGGTGGGGGGCGATGCTGGGACGGGCGGCGGCGGCGGGTGCGAAGATCGCGCTCGGGCTCGTCATCGCCGTCGTCGGCGTGGTCGTCATGCTGCGCGGCTGAGATGCGGTTCCTCCAGGTCACGGAGCGCGACGGGCACTACCACGTCCAGCTCGCCGAGCGGGAGACGCCGCGGCCCGCTCGAGGCGAAGTGCTGGTCCGCGTCGCCGCTTCGGGGCTGAACCGCGCCGACCTCTCCCAGATCGCCGGGCGTTATCCGCCCCCTCCCGGGGAGCCCGACATCCTGGGACTCGAGCTTTCGGGGCACGTCGCCGACTCGGGAGCTCCGGTGTGCGCCCTGGTCGCCGGAGGCGGGCACGCGGAATACGCCGCCGTTCCGGAAGGCCAGCTGTTTCCCGTCCCCCGCTCGTTCGATCTCGTGACGGCGGGCGGGATCCCCGAGGCGTATCTCACCGCGTTCGTGAATCTCGTGGGCACGGCGGGGCTCGAGCGGGGGCAACGGGTGTTGGTGCACGCCGGCGCGTCGGGCGTCGGGCTCGCGAGCATAGCGCTGGCCCGCTACCTCGGTGCCGAGGTGGCGGCCACGACCCGCAGTCCCGAGAAGGTGGCGTCGCTCGAGCGGGCCGGGGCGACGCTCGCGCTCGTCGCGACCCGGGACGACGTCCCCGCGGCGATCGAAAAGGCTTGGGGACGGGACGCGATCCACGTCGTCCTCGACCCGGTCGGCGGCTCGCTCGTGGAGCAGAACCTCCGGCTGCTCGCCACCGGGGGACGGATTGTGGTGATCGCGACGATGGGGGGTGCGCGAGCGGAGATCGACCTGTCGCTGCTGATGCGCAAGCGGGCCGCGATTGTCGGCTCGACGCTGCGCGCCCGCAGCCGCAGCGAGAAGGCTCGTCTGGTGTCGCGGTTCCGCAGCGAAGTGTTGCCGGGATTCGACGACGGCCGACTCGGCGTGGTCGTCGACGCCGTGTATCCGCCGGCGCGCGCCGGCGAGGCGTTCCAACGCATGCGGGACAACCAAAACACAGGCAAACTCCTGATCAACTGGTCGTAGGCCCCTTGCGAGGTCTCCGAACCGCCCTATTCTGAGGGTGCCGCCTCCATGCCCGCCAGCCCGCACAGACTGCCGCCTCCCGACCTCCCCACTACGCTTGGGGAGTCCGACCTTTCGTTCCGGGCAATTCTCGACGCATCGCTCGACGCATTCATCCTGTTCGACGCCGCGGGCGTCATCCGCATGTGGAACAACAGGGCCGAGACGATGTTCGGGTGGCTGGAGGCCGAGGCGATCGGGCAGCGGTTGTCCCAGACGATCATCCCCGAGCGCTACCGCGAGCGGCACGAGCAGGGGCTCGCCCGTTATCAAGCCACGGGGGAGGGGGGTCTGGTGAATCGGCGTGTCGAGATCACCGCCCGTCACCGCTACGGGCGGGAGTTTCTCGTCGAGCTGGCGATCGCGCCGATCGAGCTGGCGGATGGAACGGAATCGTTCTTCGGCGCGTTTCTGCGCGATATCTCCCAGCGCCGGGAGACCGAGGACCGGCTGGAATTCCAGGCCACGATCCTGGGAAATGTGAGGGACTCGATCGTGGTGACCGATCCCGTAGGACTGGTGCGGTTCTGGAACCAGGGGGCCGAGGCGGTCTTCGGATACAGCGCCGAGGAAATGCTGGGCCAATCGATCCTGAGACTCTATCCCGACTCCGAGGAAGACCGGCCGCGGTTCGAAAAGGACCTGGCCCGAGTGCTGCACGGAGCGGACTCTGCCG
>DATLVL010000093.1:0-6749 GCA_035577525.1 Gemmatimonadales bacterium
ATCGCGCTGGAGCACACCGAATACCTCGGCCATGAGCTGGCGGCGATCGCGGTGGAGAAGGCGGGAATCGCGAAGCCCGGCGTGCCGTTCGTGACGGGGGAGCAGGACCCGCAGGTGCGCCAGGTCCTGATCGAGGAAGCCGAGCGCCGTGGCGCGCATCCGATCATCCGGGTGGCGCCCCGGACGGCCCCAGAGGGGTTTACGCTCGGGCTGCGCGGGTCGCACCAGTGGTTCAATGCCTGGGTCGCCCTCGGCGCGCTCAACGCGCTGCCGCCGCCGTTCGGCCCAGTTGGGCCCTGGGTGCCGCCGAGCTTCGCGACGGCGTACATGCCGGGCCGGTTCGACGTACGCGGGCGCTGGATCTTCGACGTCGCCCACAACCCCGACGGGATGAGCGTGCTGGTCGCCGCGCTGCGCGAATTCGGACCACCACGTCCGCTGCATGCCCTCGTCGGCATCCGCAACGACAAGGACTGGAGGGCGATGCTCGACGCGCTCGCCCCGGTGGTCGACCGGCTGGTGCTGACCGTCGCGCCGTCCGTTCCCGGGCATCAGCGCTGGCAGGCGAGCGACCTCAGCGACCAGGGTCTTGCGGAGGCCGGAATTCGTTTCGAGCCGGAGTTCAACCGCGCCCTCGCCGCGATCCAGGACGGCGCGCGCACTGTACTCGTCACCGGGTCGTTCCACACCGTCGGTGACGCGATGGCGCGCTTGCCCGGGTTCGCGCCGCTCGGCTAAATTGTTGTGATGCAAGGGAAAGCGCTTCCCGGCTTTCGCGAGTTTTACCCCGACGAGACGGCCCTTCGCAACCACATCTTCGCCATCTGGCGCAGCGTCGCTGCACGGTACGGCTTTGAGGAGTACGATGGGCCGCCCCTTGAGCCCCTGGAGCTGTACACCCAGAAGAGCGGGGCCGAGATCGTCGCACAGCTGTACGCGTTCACGGACAAGGGTGAGCGGGAGGTGGCGCTGCGGCCGGAGATGACGCCGACGCTGGCGCGCATGGTCGGGGCCCGGGCCCAGGCCCTGAAAAAGCCGATCCGCTGGTTTGCGATCCCCCAGTTGTTCCGCTACGAGCGGCAGCAGCGGGGGCGGCTTCGAGAACATTTTCAGCTCAACATGGACATTATCGGCGAGGCCGGGGCGCTGGCCGACGCCGAGCTGATCGCCGCTGCCATCGATGTGCTGCGCGCCTGCGGGCTTTCCGCCCGGGACGTGCGGGCGCGGATGTCGGATCGGCGCGTGCTGCAGGCGCTGCTGGCGGGCGTGGGCGTCGCGGCGGGCCAGCTCGACGCCGCCTACGCGGCCATCGATCGCAGCGAGCGGGTACCGCAGGAAGCGCTGGCGGAGGGGCTGCAGGCGGCGGGGTGCTCGCCGCAGACCGTTGAAGGCATCTTCCGCGTCGCGGGGCTGAAAGGGCTCGGTCCCGTCACAGCGGAGCTCGACCGGATCGGCAAGGCCGAGATCGGGGCGCCACTCGTGGAGGCGCACGGGGCGCTGGCGGCGATGGGCCTGGGCGACTTCGTCGACGTCGATCTGACGATCGTCCGGGGCCTCGCCTACTACACGGGGACGGTATTCGAGCTGTTCGATGCCTCGAAGTCGCTGCGCGCCATCTGCGGCGGCGGGCGCTACGACGGCCTCCTCAAGGCGCTGGGTGGCGTCGATCTCCCCGCGCTGGGTTTCGGGATGGGCGACGTGGTGCTGGGAGAGCTGCTGAAGGAGCACAGCGTCGCGCCGAAACAGGTCTCGCGCCTTGATGGATTTCTGATTCCCGTCGGGGTCGACGATTATCCGAGCGTGCTCAAGCTGGCGCACGAGCTGCGCGACGCCGGGCTCGCGGTGGAATACAGTCTCAAGCCGCAGGCGGTCCGCAAGCAGCTGGAGCTGGCCGCGGCGCGCGCCGCTCCGCGGGCCGTCATCATCGGCCCGGATGAGCGCACAGCGGGCACCGCGGTGGTGCGGGATCTCGTGGGGGGTGTGGAGCGCGCTGTGCCGATCGCAACCGTCCTGACGGAGCTGAAACGATCATGAGCGAACCTGTCAATCTCGCCCAGAAGCTCGCCCGCGTCCGGACGCACTGGGAGCCCAAAATCGTCGGTGAGCTGAATGGACAGCAGGTGAAACTCGTGAAGTTCCTAGGGCCCTTCGTCTGGCACCACCACGACAACGAAGACGAGCTGTTCTACGTCGTGAAGGGTCGCTTCCGCATGGAGTATCGCGACAAGACCGTGTGGATCGAGCAGGGCGAGCTCGTCATCGTGCCGCGGATGGTGGAGCACCGTCCGGTGGCCGACGAGGAAGTCGAAGTGATGTTGTTCGAGCCGGCGACTACGCTGAACACCGGCAACGTTCGCAACGAGCGGACGCGGGACGTGCTGGAGCGGCTCTAGACTCTCATCGCAAGGCAGGCATGGCACAAGCGCAGAGGATCACGCCACGCGCGCAGGATTTCAGCGAGTGGTACAACGACGTCATCATGCAGGCGGAGCTGGCGGATTACTCGCCGGTGCGCGGCTGCATGGTCATTCGTCCCAACGGCTATCGCATCTGGGAGCTGATGCAGCGCGCCCTGGACGACATGATCAAGGCGTCCGGACACCAGAACGCGTACTTCCCGCTCTTCATCCCCATGAGCTTTCTGGCCAAGGAAGCGGAGCACGTCGAAGGGTTCGCGAAGGAAGTCGCGCTCGTCACGCATACGCGGCTCAAGGCGACGGGGAAGTCCGGGGCTGGGGCGGTCACGGTCGATCCCGAATCAGCGCTGGAAGAACCGCTGGTCGTGCGGCCGACCTCTGAGACGATCATCTACGCGATGTTCGCCAAGTGGATCCAGAGCTACCGCGACCTGCCGCTGCTCTTGAACCAGTGGTGCAACGTGGTGCGCTGGGAGCGCCGCACGCGGCTGTTTCTGCGCACGACCGAGTTCCTCTGGCAGGAAGGTCACACGGCGCACGTCGATGAAGCGGACGCCGAGCGCGAGGCCCGCACGATCCTCGGCATCTACCGCTCGTTTTGCGAGGACTGGCTCGCGATGCCCGTGATCACCGGCGTGAAGACCGAGAGCGAGAAGTTCGCCGGGGCGCTGCGCACCTACGCCATCGAAGCCATGATGCAGGATCGCAAGGCCCTACAGGCGGGAACGAGCCACAACCTCGGCCAGAACTTCGCCAAGGCGTTCGAGGTGCGGTACCAGACCGCGGCGGGGGGGCAGGAGTACGTGTGGAACACCTCCTGGGGGGTGACCACCCGGCTCATCGGCGGACTGATCATGACGCACTCTGACGACTTCGGGCTCATCTGTCCGCCGCGGCTCGCGGCAGTGCAAGTGGTGCTGGTCCCGATCTGGAAGTCCGACGATGAGCGCGCCAAGGTGCTGGCGGTGGGAGAACAGCTGCGCGCCGATCTCCAGGGCGCCGGCGTGCGCGTGAAACTCGATGACCGCGATTCGCTGAAACCGGGGGCGAAGTACTTCGAGTGGGAAGCACGCGGCGTTCCGCTGCGACTCGAGATCGGTCCCAGGGACGTCGCGGCGGGGCAGGCGATGAGCGCGCGCCGCGGCGCGGGCAAGGCCCCGCTGCCCCTGGCGGGGATCGTGACGACGGTGCAGGGCATCCTGGACGAGATGCAGGCCGGGTTGCTCGTCGCGGCGCGCGAGCGGCGCGAGGCCGCCTCGATCCGCGGAGTCACGAAGCAGCAGTTCATCGACTTCATGAAGGACACGGGGGGGTTCGCGTACGGCGGGTTCTGCGGCGACGCGGCCTGTGAGGCGGCGATCAAGGAAGAGACCGCGGCGACGATCCGCGTGCTGCCCGATCCGGAATTCCGGTCACCCGAGGCGCCCACGACATGCATGTGGTGCGGACGCCCGAGTATCGCCGAGGCGGTGTGGGCGCAGGCGTACTAGCCGTCGACCCGGCCCTGCTCGAGGCGATCGCCAAGCGCGCCGGCACGCCCGTCTACGTCTACTCCGCCAACCTCATCCGGGCGCAGTTTCATGCGCTGGATGACGCGCTCAAGGAGATCCCGCATCGCATCTGCTATTCGGTGAAGGCGAACGGGAACCTGGCGGTGCTGCGGGTGCTGAAACAGGCCGGCGCCGGAGCCGACATCGTGTCGCTCGGGGAGCTGCGCCGCGCCCGTGCCGCTGGGTTCGCGCCCGATACGATCGTCTTTTCCGGCGTGGGGAAGACAGCGGCGGAGATCGAAGAGGCCGTTGCAGCGGGGATCGGCTTCCTCAACATCGAGTCGACGAGCGAGCTCGACGTCGTCAGCGCCGTGGCGCGGCGCTTCGGCGGGAAGGTGCGCGTGGGAATCCGCGTCAACCCCGACGTCGCGACGGAAACGCATCCCTACACGAAGACAGGCGAGAAGACCGCGAAGTTCGGGATTCCCTTCGACGACGTCGTCAACGTCGCCCGGCGCATCGCGGCCGACGAGCATCTCGAGCTGCGGGGGCTCGCGATGCACCTGGGCTCCCAGCTGACCGATGTCGCGCCGTATCACCGGGGGACAGTGAAGCTGCTCGAGCTGGTCGCCGCGGTGCGCGCCTCCGGCGTCACGACGCTGGAGGCGCTGGACGTCGGTGGCGGGCTCGGCGTGCGCTATCACGACGAGCAGGCACCGGCACCCAAAGCATTCGCCGAGGCGGTGGTTCCCGCGATCCGGGCCGCGGGGCTCAAGTTGTTGTGCGAGCCGGGCCGCTATCTCGTTGCGAACGCCGGAATTCTGCTGACCCGGGTGCTGTACGGAAAGCATGCCGGTGGAAAGGAATTCGTCATCGTCGATGCCGGCATGACGGATTTCGTGCGGCCCAGTCACTACAACGCGCATCACGATATCGTCCCGCTGAAAGACGGCGCCCGGCACGAACGGACGGTCAACATCGTGGGGCCGATCTGCGAGACGGGCGATTTCCTGGCGCTCGACCGGCGGTTGCCGGCGGTCGAGCCCGGCGAGCTGCTCGCCGTGCTGGGAACCGGGGCGTACGGGTTCGTCATGAGCTCGACCTACAATCAGCGGCCGCGGCCCCCGGAGGTCATGGTGGAAGGAGACCGGTTCTTCATCGCCCGGCCGCGCGAGACCCTGGACGACCTGGTGCGCGGCGAGGTCGCCGAAGGAAAGAGCTGGATCTCCGCATGAACCGGATTCTCATCCTCGACTACGGCTCGCAGTTCACGCAGCTGATCGCGCGGCGGGTGCGCGAGGCGCACGTCTATTGCGAGATCCACCCGGCGCGGCGGGGCAGCGATCTCGCGTTCATCCGGGAGTTCGCACCTTCCGGGATCATTCTGTCGGGTGGACCCAGCTCGGTGTTCGACCCCGGAGCGCCCACCGCCGATCCGGCAATCCTGTCGCTCGGGATCCCCGTCCTCGGGATCTGCTACGGCATGATGCTCATCGTTCATTTGGCCGGCGGAAAGGTGATCCCCGCGCCGGAGCGCGAGTACGGACGAGCGGACATCACGGTGCTCGACGGATCGGGGTTGTTCGCGGGATTCGAGCCGCAGACGAAGACGACGGTGTGGGCGAGCCACGGTGACCGGATCGGAGCCGCGCCGCCGGAGTTTCGCGCCATCGCATCGAGTCCCAATGCGCCGATCGCCGCCGTCCAACACACCAGTGCGCCGATCAGCGGCCTGCTGTTCCACCCCGAGGTTGCCCATTCGGTTCGCGGTGGGGAGATCCTCGAGAATTTTCTGTTCGGCATCTGTCGCTGCACCCCAGATTGGACGCCGGGCCATTTCATCGAGCAGACGGTGGCGCGCATTCGTGAGCAGGTGGGCCCCTCGGCGCGGGCGATTTGCGGCCTCTCGGGCGGCGTGGATTCCGCCGTGGCGGCGGCGCTGGTGCACCGCGCCATCGGCAACCGACTCACCTGCATTTTCGTCGACCACGGGCTGTTGCGCCTGCATGAGCGGGATCAGGTCGAGCGCACGTTCAAGAAGCATATGGGCATCGACCTGCGGGTGGTGGATGCCAGCACGCGGTTCCTCGGGGAGCTGTCGGGGATCGACGATCCGGAAGAAAAGCGGCGCCGTATCGGGCACACATTCATCGACGCATTCGAGGACGCGGCGCGGCATGTCGAAGGAAACGTCGGGTTCCTGGTGCAGGGCACCCTCTATCCGGATGTCATCGAATCGAGCTCTCCGCGCGGCGGCCCATCGGTGACGATCAAGACGCATCACAACGTCGGCGGCTTGCGGCCCAATCTGCCCTGGACGCTGATCGAGCCGTTGCGCGAGCTGTTCAAGGACGAGGTGCGGCAAGTGGGCCGGGAGCTGGGGCTTCCCGAGGAGATCGTGGGACGGCACCCGTTCCCTGGTCCGGGGCTCGCGATCCGGGTAATCGGGCCGGTGAGCGGCGAGCGGCTCGATCTGCTGCGGAGCGTCGACGCCATTTACATCGAGGAGATACGCGAGGCGGGGCTCTACGACCAGATCTGGCAGGCGTTCGCGGTGCTGCTGCCGATCCGGTCGGTGGGCGTGATGGGAGACGGGCGGACCTACGAGCACGTCGTGGCGCTCCGGGCGGTCACGAGCCGGGACGGGATGACGGCCGACTGGTATCCGTTTCCCTTCGACGTGCTGGGGCGGATCTCCAACCGGGTGATCAACGAGGTGCGCGGCGTGAATCGCGTCGCGTATGACGTCAGCTCGAAGCCTCCGGCGACGATCGAGTGGGAGTAACGACCCGAAACGCGGTGTTGGTTTCGGCATTGCTCGCTGCCGCGGTTGCGGCACCCT
>DATLVL010000094.1:0-14273 GCA_035577525.1 Gemmatimonadales bacterium
GGCTCCGCGGTGTCGAAGCCGTCGAGCGTCCCGTCGAGCGTGGGTGGCCGGGCCACGCGCAGCGCCGTCGCCGTCACGCGGACGTCGGGAGCGAAATCGAGCCCCGCGGCGACGCGTTGCGGCGCCCGCACCGTCTCGAGTGCGATCGTCCTGCCCTGCTGCTCGATCGTCCATTGAGTGGCGGCGAAGCGGTGCCGGTCGCTGCCGGCCGGCGTCTTGATCTCCACGAGGTCGCCGCTCAACCGCACGCCGAGCACCGCGGTCCCCCGTTTCCCGTACTCGAGCACAGTGACAAAACGCGCGTTACGGGCGCGCACCCGCTGCAGATAGAAGTCTTCCCGTCCCGCGCCCCCCGGCCGGCCGGGACCCTCTGCTCGCAGCAGCTCGCCCGAAACGACAAAATGTGCGGTCAGCAGTCGGCCTTCCGCTGTCAGCTCCAGTACGATCGGCGAGGTCGCGTCCGGGGCGAGTTGCTCGACGCGTTTCACGAACTCGTCATCGAGTCTCCCCTCTACCCAACGACCGCCCTCGATCTCGCCGCGCCCGGCGAAGTGCCACGGCAGCTCGAGCAGCCGCTCGTCGCGTCCCGTCAGCTCGACCACATCGAGCAGGTAGTCCGTCCCCATCACCACCGTTCGCGTCACGTCGCCGAAGCGGCCCCGCGCCCATCCCCACTCTGCTCCGGCTTCGTACCCTTCGATCGTCGCGTCGTCGAACGGCTGCGATTTCCCGTTGAGTTGCGGAGCGTTGTGCGCCAGCGTAGAGCGAAACCAGAACAGCTCGCGCGCGACGTACGAGCCGGTACCGAAGTCCGGCAGCCAGTACACGCCGTCGCCGTGCAGGGTGAGGTTCAGGCGATCGGGATGGCCATGGCCGCCGCCGGTCGCCCCGCACTCGAGACTGGCGTAGCGGCCGCCGCTGCGCAGCACCGCGAGTCCCTGGCCCTCGAGGTAGGCGCTGGGAGGAGTCCACGCCGCCTCCGCTGCCGGCAGCTCGGGGAGCATCTCGAGCAGCGACCACCAGGAAAGCTGCCGGCGTGTGTGCGTGGTTGGTGTCTGGTCCACAGGTGCGTCGTGAAGGTAGGACTCGAACACCTCTTCGCGGACCGGACCCGCCGCGTATAGGGCCGCGAGCCATGCCGGCAGTGCCGAGGCCGATTCCACCGACGCTCGCACCAGGCGTCCCAGAGCGACTTCCCAGGTGTCGAGATACATCGGTTGCGCGAGCGAGACCCCGAAACGGGAATCCTTGCGCGCCGGGAACGTGAGATCGGGCAGCGCCGTGAGCGCGGGCGCGGACAGCGCGCGCGTCAGCCCCTCCGCGAGCTCGGGCTCACTGTAGAAGTCGACTCCCGCTTCCGCCGCCCATGTCGTACCGGCGATCAGGCCGCGCAGCGCGAATAGATGATAATTCTCGCCCTCGTACCAGAGCCCGTCCTCGCGGTAACCTCGCAGGTGGGCGATCAAGCCGGTCTGACCCTGGACCGCGCGCGTGGCGAGGTCCTCATCCTCGAACCAGACGGCGATGGCACACAGCGCGGCGTTGTTCCACGTCTGGCGGTTGGAAAACCCCTCGTCGAAATCGCCGATGAGGTTCGCCGCCTCGTCCCCCACGGTGGTCACCGCGCGACGCGTCGCGTCGTCGAACCACTCGGTCTCGCGCAGCAGCATGGCGGCGGACAGATAGTTGAGGATCCAGATCGACTCGAGATACGTCGAAAAGAAGAGCCGGCTCGGGCCCAGCACGTTGTCGCGATTGGGATACTGGAAGTAGCGGTCCCCGTACACGCGCAGGATCTCGGCCGCGCGCCGGGCGGCTGGCTCGCCGCCGTCGCCGAGCGCCGCGAGGGCCGCCAGCTCCACGGCTCGCTCGGCCAGCCACAGGTGCTGCTGCCGCGCCCAGGCACGATGGTGGCGCATGCCGGAGTGCCGCGTCTGGCAGACGGGACACGTGTGCGCGTCGGGGCTCCACGGATCGAAGCGCAACGTGGCGCCGTCGGCCGGACACCGACCGCCGTCGACACTGAGTAGCGCCTTGACCTCCGGAATCGGGGGCAGCTGCTGCACCACAGGCGCGTTGCGCCGCGCGATATGGGCCGTCAGCGCCTGCAGGTCACCTGCTCCCCCGACCAGCTCGCGCCGCTCCGCCAGGCGCTCGGCGGTTACCATGCCCGGCCGCCTTCCCAGGCGAAGCGGAACGGCAGTACCGTCGCTCCCGCGGCGCGCGCAGCATCGGCGGCCGCGGGCCCCGGCGCCTTCGCGAGGAAGAACATCGACCCTCCCGCGCCCGCCCCCGCCGCCTTGCCGCCGAGCACGCCGCTGTCGCGCATCGCCTGCTCGAGACGCCGCATCTCATCGGTCTGCATGCCGGCGTCGAGCGCCTGCTGGCACTTCCAATTGCTGGTCAACAGTGCGCCGATCTTCGCCATATCCCCTGCCCGCATCGCCTCCGCCATTCCTTCCGCCACGTCCTTCATCTGGTCGAGCGCCCCGGTCACCGTGCGGTCGCCGCGCTCGTATGCCCCCATGACCCGGGCGATGGTATCCCCCGATACGCGCGAGCGGCCGGTGTAGCACAGCACGAGGTGACGCTCCAGTATGGTTGCGAACGCCGGATCGATCGTGATCGGCTCGATGCCGACGTCGGGATCCCGGAAACTCAGCCGATGGAAGCCGCCCAGCGCCGCCGCCAGCTGATCCTGGCGGCCACCGGGAATCTTCGCTTCACGCGTTTCGAGCAGCCACGCCTGTTCGGCGAGCTCGCGCGCATCGAGCCGCTCCTGCCGCGCGGCGGCGAGACAGGCGACGAGCGCCACATCCACGGCGCCCGAGCTGCCCAACCCCGAGCCCGGCGGCACTTGCGCCCGCGTGCGCAGCGTCAGCCCGCCCTGCACCGGATACATTCGCAAGCCCGCCTTCAGGAGATTGAGTTTGCCGTCGAGCACCAGGCCGAACGAATCGGCGCATTCGACGGTCTCGCCCAGATCCTCGGAGACGAGCCGCACCAGATTGCCACCGAGCGCGAGCTCCGCTTCGACGTGGAGGGCGATCGCAGCGTTCACAACGACGCCACCGGCGCGCGTGGAGAATGGGGGAACGTCGGTCCATCCGCCCGCGAAATCGAGCCGCACCGGCGCCGTCGAGCGATAGGTCGTGGGGAGATCGGTGCGGCGCGTCATGGCGTGGTCCACCACTGGCCGATGCTCACCAGCTCACCGCGCGTGTCCATCGTCACTCCCCGCAGGCGCCGGTTCATCCCTTGCACCCCGCGCGCGTCGTACAGCCAGGCAACAGGAACCTGCGCCGCGAATGCGCGTTGCGCCGCGGCAGGGTCGGACGGCGCCGCGACGCCCGCGACTTGTGCGATGTGCGTGAGATACCCGAGGCCGATGTCTCCGGGAATCCCCATCACCGCCGCGTCGAATTGATGGCGTGGACCGTTGACGCGGTCGAGGTAGGTCGAGAGCTCGAGCTGCCGGATCGCCACGTCGAATCCCACGGCGTCGAGCCGCGCCTGCACCAGCTGCTCGAGGGCCGCCTCGCCCGAGCCGACGGTCAACAGCTCGATCCGCGGCCGGCGACCCGCCAGCAGCCGTCGCGCGGAATCGGGAGCGAATGGCGCTGGGGTCGTGGAGACGTATCCGGGTAAGAAGGCGGGAACGGGCCCTTCCGCTCGTGTCCCGAATCCGTACAGGAAGCCGCGGATGATTTCGTCGCGATCGATAGCAAGATCAGCGGCGCGGCGCACTACGGGATCGTCGAACGGTGCATGCCGAGTATTGAACACCACCCCGTTCACGAAAATGAGCGGGTAGGTCACGACCGCGAGCGCCGGGTTGCGCCGCACGAACTCGGCGTGGGCCGGGTTGATACCGGCCACATCGAGCTCGCCCGACGTGAGCGCCGCGAGTTTCGTCATCGGGTCGTCGACCACGACCACGATGAAGCGCTCCAGGCGCGGCGGTCCTCCTAACGCCTGGGGAAAGGCGGCATTGCGCGCGAACACCCAGCGGCGATGCGGGTCGTGCGCCACGAAGCAGAACGGCCCGTTGCCGACCGGCTGCTCGTTCCACTCCGCTTGGCGCAGCCGCTCGCGTGGCACGCTGTCGAGCAGGTGGGCTGGGAGGATGGCGAGGTCGGTCAGGACATCGGGGATGCGCGGCTGTGCCGTGCGAAAGGAGATCACGACGGTCGAGTCGTCGGGCGAACGGACCTGCGCAATCGACGCGACCTCCGAGCCCCGCGGATATGCGACGGCGGGATCGCGCGCGGCATCCAGCGTCCACGCGACATCACGCGCGTCGGTGGGGCGCCCATCGCTCCACGGCAGGCCCTGGTACAGGACGAACGTGAGGGTGGACCGGTCGGCCGACCAGCTCCAGCGGCGGGCCAGGTAGGGCTGGATGCCAAGCGCCGAGTCGTAGCGCACCAGTGTCGTGAGCAGCACGTAGCGCTGCACCTGCTTTGCGAGGGGATGCTCGGTCAGCAACGGATTGATGCTCTGGAGATCGGCGCCCGATGCGTACAGCACCGTGGCGCCGCGGCGCGTGGCCGCGCCCGCGCGCCCGCACCCTGTCGCCGCGAGCGCGGCGCACCCGACAACGAGAATCGCACGCCGCATCAAGCCGTGGATTCTAGCGGGCCCGGAGACAGGGCGCGAGATTGCGGCATGCGGACGCTCGTCCACCGCGCTGTCACCGGAATCGCCGTGGTGGCCGGGGTTCTCACGTTGACCTTCCTGCTGCTCCACGCCGCTCCCGGAGACCCGGCCGAGCTGCTGCTCGGGCCTTCGGCGACCGCGCAGCAGATCGTCGCCGGGCGGCATACCCTCGGGCTCGATCGTCCGCTCGCCACGCAATACGTCGAGTGGCTGGGGCGCTTCGTCCGCGGCCGCTGGGGCACCAGCATCGTCACCGGACGGCCGGTGCGCGCCATGCTGGGCGCGGCATGGCCCGCGACCGTCCGGCTCACGCTTCTCTCCCTGCTGCTGAGCTACGGGCTGGGGCTCGTGATCGGTGCAGTGCAGGCGGCACGCGCCGGCAGCCGGCTCGACACCACCATTTCGGTCGTCAGCGTTTCGCTCGTCGCCCTGCCCGGCTTCTGGTTGGGACTGATGCTCGTGGGCGTCTTCACCTATCTGCTGCGGGTACTGCCGGCATTCGGCGCGGCCGGGTTCGACGCCGATTTCCTCGGGCCGTGGGGGCGCTTCCTCGACGGCGCCCGCCACCTGGCGCTGCCGCTCGCGACGCTCACGCTCATCGGCCTCGGCGCCGCCGCGCGCTTCGTGCGTGGCTCGCTGCTCGACGTGCTCGAGCAGCCGTTCGTCGTCACCGCGCGAGCGAAGGGACTCTCGGGGACTCGCGTCCTCATCTGGCACGCGCTGCGCAACGCGGCGACGCCCATCGTTACGCTGCTCGGTCTCTCCCTGCCCGCGCTCTTCTCCGGCGCGGTCTTCATCGAAGGAGTGTTCGCCTGGCCGGGCGTCGGTCGCGTGCTCGTGGAAGCGGTGCAGGCTCGGGATTATCCCGTCGTAATGGCGGCGACGGCGATCAGTGCGATACTCGTCGTCCTCGGCAACATGCTCGCCGACATCCTGGCGGTCGCCGTCGACCCGCGTCTGCGGGCCCGGGACGCGGCGGCATGAGCGGCGTGTGGCGGGACCGGCGCAGCGCCGTCGGGATCGTCCTGCTCGGCGCCGTTCTGGCGACCGCGCTCGCGGCGCCGCTCGTCACGTCGGGCGCCGGCGGCGTGCCGGCCGACATCGTCGCCACACGGTTCCTCGCTCCGCTGTCGCAGGACGCGCACGGCTCCTTTCATCTGCTCGGCACCGACCGCATCGGCCGCGACGTGTGGGGGCGCCTCGTCTACGGCGGCCGCATCTCGCTCGCGGTCGGGTTTCTGTCCGTCACCATCTCCGTGGTGCTGGGACTGCTGATCGGCGGCTTGGCGGGCTGGTGGCGCGGCTGGCCGTCGCTCGGGCTCACGGCGCTGACAGACTTCGCGCTGGCGCTGCCGCGCGTCGTCGTGCTGCTGCTGCTGGCGGCGTTGTGGCGGCCGAGCACGCCGCTCGTCATCGTATTCCTCGGGATGACGGGATGGATGCCGATCGCGCGGCTGGTCCAGGGTGAGGTGCGCGGCCTCAGCGTACGGCCCTTCGTCGAGGGCGCCCAAGCGAGCGGCGCCCGGCCGTGGCGCGTGCTGTGGCGCCACGTGCTCCCCAACGCCCTCACGCCGGTCTTCGTCACCGCGGCGTTGGGCGTCGGGAACGCCATGCTCATGGAAGCCGGATTGTCGTTCTTCGGGCTCGGCGTCCAGCCGCCGACGCCGTCGTGGGGCAGCATGATCGCGTCGGGACGCGACACGCTCGTCAATGCGCCCTGGGTCGCCGCGGCGCCGGGAGTGATGCTGGCGGTAGTGGTGGTCAGTTGTACGCTGGTGGGGGACGGTCTGAGAGATGCACTCGGTCGGCGAGCCGCGGTGCATCGAAAGGCGTTCGCGGTCATCGGTAATCGATAAATGCGTCAGTGGTTACCGACGACCGATAACCGATTACGCCGTTATTCTGTCCAGCACTTCCTGCCGAATCTCATGCCCTCCCTCAAACCGCTCTACCTGATATCCGATCCCGTGGTCTCGCAGCCGCTGCTCGTCGCGCGCCAGCACTTTCGGCGTGATGAACGGGTCGCCGCTGCCGGCAACGAACACCACGCCCGTGTGCTGCCAGCTCTCGCGCGCACGCACGAGATCGAGATCGGGCGGCACTTCGCCGCCCCAGAGGATCAGCCGGTCGGCGTGCGCGCGCCCGTACACGAGCCAGCGGCACGCCGTGGCGGTTCCTTGCGAGAAACCCAGCACGTGGATCCCGCCGTCGGGACGGCGCTCATGGGTCACTTCGGAAAACACGACGTCGAGGTAGTGAACGTAGTCGTCGATTTCCGCGAGCCGGTCTTCGCGCGTCATCCAGCTGGCGCCGACCTTATCGCGCGCGTCCCCTTCGAGGTAAAAGCGCGAAAGCGCCTCGGGAGCGACCACCGTCCGCTGGCCATCGCTGAGACCGGCGAAGTGGCGCAGAAACCGACCGGCGAGCTGGCCGTAGCCGTGGAGCACGAACCAGATGTCGCGTGCGGTTCGTGAGTCGGCTCCGGCGGTGAAGTAGCGCGCCGAGCGGGGAACGCTGAGTCGGTGCTCGTCCACCGCTATCGGACCACGATGGTCGACAGCTCGTGCGGCTCGACGGAGAACCGCACGACATGTCCGTGATCCTCGAGGACGAGGGGCACGGGATCCGCCTCGTCGAGGCGGGTGCGGTGAGCACTCTGCACCGGCTCGGCGAAGCGCCACGCCCCGGCCGCTCGGACGTCGCCCGGGTTCAGGCAGCGCAGCACCATTCCCTCTCCCGCACCGCTGACCGGCTTGAGGGTCGAGAACACGAGTCCGGCGCCCTCCAGCGTCACACCGCCCGCCGGCGCGAGTCCGATCGCATCGCGGATCCAGAGCCCTCGCAGCGGCGTGAATACCGACTCCCACAGCTCGGGGAGCGCTTCCGGTGCCGCGACCGGCGCTACGGCCAGCTCGATCCGGGTCGGCCCCAGACACTGCGCCTCCGGTGTCCGAGTCGGCCAGGCCGCGTGCCCCGGCCGGCCGGGGAGGTCGCTGCGCGACAGCGCGCCGATGGCGCGCAGCAGGGTGATCGCCACGTCCCCCTGCGGCGTCCGTTCGTACTCGAAGAACCCGGGAGCGAACAGCGCCAGGCCGCGCGACGCCCCGAACACCGCCACGTAGCGGTGCGCCGGGGCGGTGCGCGGCGCCGCTTCGAGCGGCAGCCCGGTGTCGGGAAGCGGCCCCGCCTCGGGACCGTACCCGAATTGCGTCCCCACGACAGCGGGAGCCTGGGATCCTACCGGGAGGCGCGCCCGCAACCGGTGATCGGTCGCGCCGTTGTTCAAATCGAGAATGCAACGGACCACGGGGCTGTCGGCGTGCAGCATCACGGTCATCCGAACGTCCACGCGGCCACGCTTCTTTGCCCCGACCTTCATCGTCCACCGCGTCTCGAGCCCCGCCACGAGCGGCCCCGCCGCGACGCGCCGCACGCGAATCGGTCCCTGGCTCCGCACCAGCCGGTCGCGCGCCGCCGGCCAGAAAGTGTACGCGTCGCCCGCATCGCCTTCGCTCTCGAGCCGCAACACGTCGAGCCAGCGCGCCCCGCTCGCACGATCGTACAGCAACAGGGACCCCGTGCGATCGAGGGTCACCACCACGTGGCGGTTGACGAGCGAGCGCGCCTGCACTTCGGCCGCATCTTCGGGACGCCGCGCCTGGGGGGCGCCGGGCTTGAGCACCGCCGTTCCGAATCCGCCGATCGTCGGGACGCGGACTGCGACGCGCACGCGATCGACTTCATCCTGGTCGGGATAGTGCCGGCGGGCGTCGAGCCGCTCGTGGCCGCTGCGGCGGTCGAGTACCTGGAGCGGCAGCGCCGCGCCGTCCGGGCCGCGCAACGAAAACGCTTGCGCGCCGCGACCGGAGCGCGGCGCCCGTCCACCGGGCGGCCCCACCAGCACATCGCGGCGGAAGAAGGTGCAATCGACCAGCACGATCCCGTCGCGCGCTCGCGGGGCCGGGTTCCACAGGGCGAGTGCGGGGGCCTGCGTCACGCCCTGGTCGCGAGCGTGATCGGGATCGTGTCCGACCAGATCGAACGCGGCGCCGCGCACCACTTCGTCGGCATACGCCTGGACCGCATCGAGCCGCAGCGCCGCTTCGCGCGCCACGGCGTCGCTCGTCGTGCCGCAGATCGTGTCGTGAAACTGGGACTGCACCAGCGCCCGCCAGGCCTGCTCCAGCGCAGGCCGGTAGTCGCGTCCCTGGCGACGCCGTGCCAGCGCGGCGAGCGGCTCGGCGGCGCGCGTGAGCCACACCTCGAGCTGCGACATGCGGCGCTTGAGCGGCGCCCGCGTGCCGTGCACCCCTTGCAGCGACCAGGTGTAGCCCGGCGCGAAGCGCAGCGCGCCCGTCAGGACCGGGGCCTCGCGGAATTCGCCCGCCGCCGCGGTGAAGAATTCGTCGAGACGGGAGACGCGAACCCGGTTGGGCCGCTCCAGCTCGGTGAGCTGATCGACCACCCGTGACACGTCGAGCGGCGCGGCGTGATGATCCGCGCCGATGAACACCGGGATTTCCCGGCCCCCGCCCGCCCGGGCGATGAGCTGGCCGCGCACCCACGCCCACGCCTCCTCGACCGATCCCGATTCGCCGCCCAGGTCGACGCCGATTTCGTATCCCGACGGCGGCAGGTGCCACAGCCGCACTTCCGCGCCGCTCGGACCTCTCCAGCGATAGCGGTCGCCCTGCTGGCCGGGCGCGCCGCCGAGCCCGCGCCACACCACCGCCGCGTCCAATCCGGTGCCGCGCGCCAGCTCCGGCAGCCACGCGGGATGGCCGAACGCGTCCGGGGAATACAGCACGCCCAGCCGCCCTCCCCACGCCGCGGCGTCGGCGGCGCCGAGCAGCAGATTGCGCACCAGCGATTCTCCGGCGGGAATCTGCTCGTCGGCCAGCACGTACCATGGCCCGACCTGCAGCCGCCCGGCGCGCGTCAGGGCCCGGATCTCTGCGACGCGCTCGGGACGTGCCCGCGCATAGTCTTCGAGGATCACCGATTGTCCGTCGAGCAGAAAACTCGTGAACCCCGGATCGCGCCCCAACCGGTCGAGCAGATCGTCCACCGCCCCCACGAGACGGGCGTGCAGCGCCGCTCGCGGGAGGTGCCACTCGCGGTCCCAGTGGGTGTGAAAGATCAGGTGGAAGGTGAGCGTCGCCATCAGCGCACGGCAGTGGCGAGCTGGTCCACATCCTCCGGACGCGGCAGGTGAACGTGGCACACCCGCCGCCCCCGCCCCAGCAGCGCGCGCACGTCGCCCATCGCCTGCGCGCGCTCCAGCCGGCCGAACGTCGTCTGCAGTTCCGGGACTTCGATGTCGGACGCCGGGTCCGCCGTCACCACGAGGAACAGTCCTGTATTGGGTCCACCCTTGTGAAGCTGCCCCGTGGAGTGGAGGTAGCGTGGCCCGAATGCGGCGGTGGTCACGACACCCAGTGCCTGTCCCCAGGAGCGACGCACGCGCTGCAGCGCCGCATCGATCTCCGGTCGCGGAGGCAAGTACGCGAGCAGCGCGAGATAGTCGCTCGGTTGCGCCGCCCCCTTGAGCTCGGCCGGCGAGAGCGTGGCCGGCGCCGCCTCCGCGTTTCCTCCGGCTGCCAGCTCCCGGCGCGCCAGCGCCTTCGCCTCTTCGACGTTCGGCTGGTCGAAGGGATTCACGCCGATGCGGTCGCACAACTCCCAGGTGGCGTATTCCCAGCGCAGGAATTCCTTGCCCAGGTCGAGGGGGTCGGCGGAAAACTCGTTCACCGTCTCGAGATCGAGCCCGGATTTTCCGGGATCGCCCACGATCGGCACGATGCCGCGGCCGTTCTTGCCGGAGCTTTCGGCGATCAGCTGCTCGATCCACGCCGCGAGACTCGCCACCGCTTCGGGCGGGCGCAGCGCCACTTTGTCGATGCCGGTCGCGGCGGCCGACGCGATCGCCGACCCCAGCGCGCGCGCCGCCTGCTCGTCCGTCCCCGCCGCACGCTGCAACAGCGTCGCGCCGTCGATGCCGGCGAGCGCCGCCGGCAGCATGCCGACGACGGTGAGCGCGGCATAACGCCCGCCGACGTCGGGAGGATGAGGGAACACCGCGCGGAACCTGCGATCACGCGCCAGCTGCTCGAGCGGAGAGCCCGGATCGGTCACCGCCACGAACTGCTCGGGGCCCGCGAGCCGCGCGAAATAGTGGTAGGCGGCGAGCGTCTCGACCGTCGAGCCCGACTTGCTCACGATCAAGAACAGCGTGCGAGCGACGGGATGGCGGCGCTCGGCGTCGAGCACGGCTGCGGGGTCGGTGCTGTCCAGCACGTCGAGGCTCGTCTTCATGAAGCTCTTGGCGAGCACCGCGGGAGCGAGGGCCGATCCGCCCATGCCGCAGATCAGCACACGATCGAGGCCGTCGCGCTGTGCGCCGGCGGCAAAGCGGGTCCATTCCGGCCACAGCTCGAGCGATGCGGGAACGGCGCGGGTCCAGCCGAGTCGGTCTTCCATATGGCCCGCTAAGCTAACGCTTACTACCTTTGCCCCCAACGTGATCTCGGGCCCGCGCCTCACTCGCTCGTTCCTCACGACAGCCGTCGTGCTGCTCGCCGTGCTGCTGCTGGGCTACCTGGTGCATCCGCTGCAGGGGGCGGTGCTCGAGGCGACCGGCTGGACCCTGACCGCAGGGTACCGAACCGCCGGGATCTGGCTCGCCTGGCGCGCGACCGCCGATCCCCAGTGGAAGCGGGCCTGGGGCTGGCTCGCCATCGGCAGCGCGATCGACCTCGCGGCTCAGCTCTACGCCGACGCTCTGCTGGGGCGGGGCGGCCGGCTCGCGGCCACGACGCTCGCGGATGTCGGGTACATCGCCGTCTATCCCTTCTTCTTTCTCGCGGCCTGGGACTTCCTCGCAACCCCCGAGCGGCGCCGGCCCACCGTGGAGATTCTGTTCGACTCGACGCTCTTGACGCTCACGGTGGTGGCGTGGGCGTTCGAGCTGTTCGTCGAGCCGTTGCTGCAGGCGTCCGGCAACGTGTCGGTGGTCGCCAGCGTCGCGTACGCGACGGGGGGCACGGCCCTACTGTGGCTGATCGGGATGCTGTTGCTGCGGCCCAGCTCGCTCCCCGTCGGCGGCTACCGTCTGGCGATCGGCGGCCTCTTGGTCTACGGGGTGTCGGACATCCTGCTCGGCATCGTCGCCCTCCCCCACTCCAAGCAACCGGGCATGCTCCTCGATTTCGGGTGGAACGGTGCCAACGTGGTTCTTGGCCTGGCGGGAGCGCTCGCAGCCGCCCGGCCGGCTGCTACGCGGCCGACGGCCGTCGCAACGACGAGCGTCGTGCCGCGGCTGTTCGCGGTGCTCACCGGCTTCGCCGGGCTGATCGCCCTCTTCGTGCGCAACATTCTGACCGGTGAGCGCGGGATGGAGGACGTCATCCTCCCGCTCGCCGGCGGCGCCGTGGTCACCGCGCGGGTCGCCTATTCGCTGCTCGCCGATCGCCGCTACGAGACGGTGCTGGAGCGCGAGGTGGAGCGCCAGACCCACACGCTGATGGGGTCCCTCACCGCTGCCGCCTCCGCCGAGCGCAACCTGCGGCAGATCGTCGAGGCTTCGCCTGACCCGATCGTGCTGGTGAACCGCGACGGCCGGGTGATCGAGTTCGCCCCCATCGGCTCGCCGTCGCCGAGCACCCAGACGATCTTCGACACCGTCGACCCCGAGGCCACCGGCCAGTTGCGCCAGCACCTCGACGCGGCGTTCGTGGGCGAGGTGCGGCGCTTCGAGATTCCGCAGCGCCACTCCGATGGGGGCCGCAACGTCAGCTCCGTGGTGCTCGCGCCGATCCGCGAGCACGGCGACATCACCAAGGTGCTGGCGATATCGCGCGACGTAACCGAGCTGCGGCGCGCGCAGAGCCAGCTGCAGCAGGCGGACAAGCTCGCGGCGATGGGGCAGCTGGTCAGCGGCGTCGCGCACGAGATCAACAACCCCGCCGCCATCATCTCCGGATTCGCCCAGACGCTGATGCTGGACGACCTGCGCCCCGATCAGCGGGAGATCGTCGAGATGGTGCGGGACGAAGCGATGCGCATCGGCCAGATCACCACCAACCTGCTCGCCTTCGCGCGCATGAGCGGCCCCGAGCGCTCGCTGGTGGACGTGAATGAGCTGGTGCGACGGACCTACGCGCTGCGCGCCTACCACCTCAACACGTTGAACGTCAATGTCAAGATCGACCTCGATTCGGGTGATCCGCGCGTGTGGGCCAACGTGTCGGAGCTGCAGCAGATGCTGTTGAACTTCTTGATCAACGCCGAGCAGGCGCTCGAATCGCATCATGGCGCGCGCGGCATCACGCTGCGCACCCGCGCCGATGCGACCGAAGTCCGCATCGAGTGCCGCGACTCGGGACCCGGGATTCCGTCGGAGATCAAGAGCCGCATCTTCGATCCGTTCTTCACCACCAAGCCCGAAGGCGTCGGCACCGGGCTCGGCCTGTCGATCTGCTACGGCATCGTGCGCAGCCACGGCGGGCGCATCTGGGTCGACTCGGAGCCCGGCAACGGCGCTGCCTTCCAGGTGGCGCTGCCGCTCGACCTCCGCACGATGCCGCGCCCCAGCGCCGAGCCGGTGCTCGGACCCACGGGAACGGAACCCTTGAGCGTTCTCGTCGTCGACGACGAGCCGGGCATCCGCCAGGCGACGGCCCGGTTCCTCAATCGCAGCGGGATGCAGGTCCGCGCGGTGAGCGACGGCGCCGAGGCGCTGCGGGCGCTACGCGGTCAGACGTTCGATGTGATCCTGTGCGACGTCCGTATGCCCGGCATGAACGGCCGCGACTTCCTGATCCGGCTGCGCGAGCAGGCCCCGGTGCTCATTTCGACGCTCATCTTCGCCACCGGCGATACCCTCGACGTCGACACCGCGGCGCTGCTCGCGGACGCCGGCGCTCCGTCGCTCGTCAAACCGTTCGATTTCGATGCACTGGAGCGGCTGGTTCGGGATGTGGCGGCGAAAGCGGCGCGAGCCAACACCTGACGACGTCAAGAAAAGACGTCAAGAAAAAGCGTCGAGTGGAGACGTTTCACACGGTCTCACTCGACGTATTCTCTCGACGTATTCTCTCGACGCCTTTTTCTCGACGCTCTGTCTGTTACTGGATCCCCAGCCTCTGCTTCAAATCCGGAGGCAGCAGCGGAACCGCATGCCGAATCGGCACTGAGAGCGCAAATCCCGGCGCCTGCGGCAGCCCCGCCCGGTGAATCGAGATCACTTCCCCGTTGGCGTTGAACACCGGGCTCCCCGACGACCCTCCGACCGTCATGCCGTCGAACTGAATGACGTCGTCGGTCACCCGGGAAATGATCCCCGCGGTCATCGATGTCCGCACCACCGAAGAGCGATAGCGCGCGAATCCGGCGCCCGCGGGGTAGCCGATCAGCGCCGCGGGCTCCCCCTGCCGGGACTTCGTGCCGCCCCAGTCGATCGCCGTGAGCGACGGACCCTGGTACAGGCGGATCTTGATCAGCGCGATGTCGCGGTCCTGCGAGGTCACCACGACATCCGCGAACCGCGCCGTGGACTGGTCGGCCATCGTCACCCAGATCGTATCGGGCTTCGGGTAGCCGCTGTCGGTGACCAC
>DATLVL010000095.1:0-5184 GCA_035577525.1 Gemmatimonadales bacterium
ATGGAACGCGACGTTCCTCAACTGGATGGAGAACACCCGCGACTGGAACATCTCGCGGCAGCTGTGGTGGGGACACCGCATTCCGGTGTTCACGTGCACGAAGTGCAAGCACGAATGGGCCGACCGCGACGACAAGACGACGTGCCCCAAGTGCGGCGGTCCGGTCGTGCAGGATCCCGACGTGCTCGACACCTGGTTTTCGTCCTGGCTGTGGCCGTTCGCGACGCTCGGCTGGCCCGACGACACACCGGATCTGCGACGGTACTATCCCGGCCACACGCTCGTCACGGCGCCCGAGATCCTGTTCTTCTGGGTGGCGCGCATGCTGATGGCCGGCTTCCACTTCATGGGGAAGAAGCCGTTCACGACGGTGTATCTCACCGGCACGGTGCGCGACGCGCAGCACCGCCGCATGTCGAAATCGCTCGGCAATGGCATCGATCCGCTCGACGTGGTGCGTCTCTACGGCGCCGACGCGCTGCGCTGGACGTTGATCGCGAGCGGGTCGCTCGGCGCCGACGTGATACTCGATCACAACGACCTCGAGACGACGTTCGCCACCGGCCGCAACTTTGCGAACAAGCTCTGGAACATCGCGCGCTTTCTGCAGCCGCATCTTCCCACGGAAGCAATCCCGATCGCAACCGTTGATGCGAAGACGCTGACGCTCGCCGATCGCTGGATTCTGTCGCGCACCGAAGGGGCGGTCGCCGAGGCGACGGCGGCGCTGGAGCAGTTCCGGCTCGACGAGGCGGCGCGACGCTGCTTCGAGCTCGCCTGGGGGGAGCTGGCCGACTGGTACGTCGAGACGGTCAAGCCGCGCCTCGCGGCCGGCGACCACAGCGCCCGCGCCGCCAGCGCGGTGCTGCTGCATGCCTGGGACTCCGTGCTGCGGCTGCTGCACCCGGTCGTCCCCTTCATTACTGAGGAGCTGTGGCAGAAGCTGCCGGGACGCCGCGCCGGGGAGCTGCTCATCGCGGCGCCCTGGCCCACACCCGACCGGCAGCGCATCGACCCGCGGGTCGAAGCCGGGTTCGGTGCGGTGCAGCAGGCGATCACGGCAATCCGGAACATCCGCGCCGAGTACCGCGTGTCCCCGAAGGTCAAGCTCGCGGCCGCAATCCGTGCATCGGGGCCCGCGGCGCGCGGTGTGTTCGAGTCGGAGCGCGAGACGATCGTGCGCCTGGCACAGCTCGAGTCGGTCACGTCGGACGGCGCGGCGCTGCAGGGTGCCCACGCGGTGCTGAGCGACGGCACGGAGGTCGTGGTGGCGCTGACCGGGGCGATCGATCTCGGACAGGAATGCCGGCGCCTCTCCGATGAGCTGGCGCGGCTGGACAAGCAGCTCGAGGGGCTCGTGGCGAAACTCGCCAACGAGCAGTTCATCTCCCGCGCTCCCCAGGACGTCGTGGCCCGGGAGCGCCAGAAGGAGCAGGCGTGGCGCACACAGCGCGACGCCCTGGCCGGCAAGTTAGCGTCGCTCGGCTGCGGCTGATCGCGCTGGCGGGGATGGCGCTCGGCGCCTGCGCCCGCACCGGCGATCCCCCTGGTGGACCACCCGACGTCAAAGCGCCGGTGATCATCGGCGTGTATCCCGAATCGGGCGCCGTCGTGGCCGATCTACACGCCGACGCCGTGATCCAGTACGACGACGTCATCGACGAGGGCGGCGGCGGCGGCACCGCGGGCGGCACGACGGGCGCTGCCACGGGGCTCGCGACGAAGGTCCTGCTATCGCCGACGCGCGGACCCTACAAGGTGTCGTGGCACCGGACCGCGATCCACGTGAAGCCCGCAGAAGGGTGGAAGCCGGGGCGCGTCTACCACCTGGAAGTCCTGCCGGGTATCGCCGACCTGCGCCGCAACTCGACCAAAGTGCGGCACACGATCATCTTCAGCACCGGTCCGCCGGTGCCGACGAGCGAGCTGCAAGGCACCGTCCTGCAATGGGTCGAGCAGCACATCCTCGCCAACGGGCTGGTGCGGGCGCAGCTGCTCCCCGACACGATCGCCTACCTCGCCGTCACCGATTCGGTGGGCCACTTCCGGCTCGACGCGATCCCGCCGGGCCGGTATCTCGTCTACGCGATCGTGGATCAGAACAACAACCGCCAGCGGGACCGGCGCGAGGCCTACGACTCGGCGGTGGTGACGCTCGATACCATGCAGTCGCTCGTGCTGTGGACGTTCGTCCACGACAGCATCGGACCGCGGCTGCGGCAGGTCGACGCCCTCGACTCGGTCACGGCGCGCCTCACCTTCTCGGCGCCGCTCGATCCGGCGCAGCCGCTCGACTCGCTGGTGCTGCGCGTGCTCGCCCTTCCCGACTCGACGCCGGTGAAGGTCGCCCGGCTCTATTCGAGCGCCGACTACGATTCCGTGGCGGCGCGCGAGCGCGCCATCGCCGACTCGATCCGCGCGGCCCACGACACGACGAAGAAGGCCGCGCCGCCGCCGAAAAAGGATACGACGGCCGACACCACGGGGCGCGTCGCACCGGTCGCGCCGAAGTCGGCGGTCGATACCTCCGCACTGCGCGCGCTGTTGCGCCAGCGGCCCGCGCCGCAGGACAAAGTCGTAGTGCGGGTCGAGACTCCTCTCAAACCCGAGGGGAAGTACTACGTCGAGGTGCGGGGCGCGCGAAACCTCAACGGCGCGCGCGCCGACGGCCATACGGTGCTCATCGTGCCGAAGCCCAAGCCACCCCCCACGGCCGCCGATTCCGCGAAGGCCGCCGCCGATTCACTGCGCCGCCACGCGGCGCCGCGGCGCCCGCCGAGCCGGCCATGAAGGATCCCCGCCGCCAGCTGCCGTCGGTGGACGCGCTGCTCGCCCTGGAGACCGTGGCCGCGCTCACGGCCGAGCACCCGCGCGCGCTCGTGGTGCGTGCCGTGCGCGCGGTGTTGACCGCCGCGCGCGAAGACGGCGGCGCGGCCCCGGCGGAAGGCTGGGCTCGAGCCGTGTCGAGCCAGCTGGGGCAGCTTGCGGCGCCGTCGCTCATCCCGGTGATCAATGCCACGGGCGTCGTGCTGCATACCAACCTCGGCCGCGCGCTGCTGGCGGAGTCCGCGGTGCGGGCGATGGCGGCGGTGGCACAGTCCTACGCGAGCGTCGAATACGATCTGGGACGGGGTGCGCGCGGCTCGCGCCACGCCATCTGCCGCGATCTCCTGGTGGAGCTGACCGGCGCCGAGGATGCGCTGGTGGTCAACAACGCCGCGGCGGGACTCTTGCTCGCGCTCTCCGCGCTGGCGCGCGGCGGCGACGCGCTCGTGTCGCGCGGCGAGCTGGTGGAGATCGGCGGCGCGTTTCGGGTGCCGGACATCATGGCGCGCTCCGGAACCACGCTGGTCGAAGTCGGCACGACCAACCGTACCCACCTCGACGACTACGTCCGCGCGGTCACGCCGCGCACGCGCGCGCTGCTCAAGGTGCACCGCTCGAATTTCCGACTGACGGGATTCACCGCCGAAGTGGGTGCAGAAGAAATCGCCCAGCTGGCGGGTGCCAGCGGCGCCGCGAGCCTCTACGACCTCGGCAGCGGGCTGCTGCTCGATCTCTCGCGCTGGGGCCTCACGGGCGAGCCGACGGTGCGCGCAGCGGTGGCGAGCAAGGTGGACATCGTCGTGTACAGCGGCGACAAGCTGCTCGGCGGGCCGCAGGCGGGCATCATCCTCGGCAAGAAACAGGCGATCGCCGCGTGCAGGACGGATCCGCTCGCGCGAGCCGTGCGGTCGGACAAGTTCACGCTGGCGGGACTCGAGGCGACACTCTCCCTGTATCGGGATGAGGACGCAGCGCGAAGAGAAATCCCGACACTGCGCATGCTCACAGAAGACGTCGTCGAGATAAGACGTCGAGCAGAAGCGTTGAAAGAAGGCGTGGGCAATTCGTCGGTGAAGCTTATCGATGGGTTCTCTGAAGTCGGCGGCGGTTCATTTCCCGAAGCGAAACTGCCCACCTGCCTGGTGCAGCTGACAGCGGACAAGCTGACAGCTGACAGCTTGGTGGAACGGTTGCGGGGTGGGAACCCGCCGATCATCGCCCGGATCGCAGACGACCACGTCGTGCTCGATCCGCGGACGATTTTGCCCGGGCAGGAGGAGACGGTCACCCGGGAGATCCGGGCCGCGCTCGATGACTGACCGCACCGGTGTCGGCGCCGTGTTTCTCGACCGCGACGGCACGATCGTCGAAGAAGTCGAATTCCTGCACGACCCCGCTCTGGTGCAGCTCATTTCCGGAGCCGCAGCGGCGATTCGCCGCCTCAACGACGCGCGCTGGCCCGTGGTGATGGTCTCCAACCAATCGGGGATCGCGCGCGAGCTCTACACCGTCCACGACTTCTTCGCCGTGCAGCGCCGCATCGACGAGCTGCTGCGCTCGGGGGGGGCGCATCTCGACGGCGTCTTCTTTTGCCCTCATCACCCCGATTTCACGGGACCGTGCGATTGCCGCAAGCCGGGAACGCGGCTGTTCCAGGATGCGGCGACGCAGCTTGGCGGCATCGACCTCGAGCACTCGTGGTTCGTGGGCGACCGGGTCACGGACGTCATTCCCGCGCTGACCCTCAAAGGGCACGGTGTGCTGGTGCGAACCGGTTTGGGGGTCGAGCACGCGCCCAAGGCGGAGGAGCTGGGAATCCCAGTGGTGACGGACCTCACGGCGGCGGTCCAATTGATCCTTTCGTAGTCCTTTCAGGGGGACGCCCGTTTCGGGCCGCCACAGATTGTGCGCCCGGGCCCAGTTTACGAGATTTGACCGTTCCGTTCCGCCATTCCCCGACTTCGCCTGCAGGAGCATGACGTGCGCACCACTCCGTTGTTCTTGGCGGCCATCAGTGCCGCCACCCCGGCCCTCCTCGCCGCCCAACAGTCGCGCCTGAACCTCGACAGCCTGCGCCGAGCGGTGGTGACGATCCACGCCCTCGACGCCGACGGCTCGTCCATGGCGAGCGGGACGGGCTTCTTCGTCTTCTACAACGGCGCCGAGGGACTCGTGGTAACGGCGGCGCACGTGCTCGAAGGCGCATCGGGTTGCAGCATCGAGCTGACCAACGGCGAAACGCGGCGCTGCAGTCCGGCGGCGTCCGACACCGGGAAGGACGTGATGATGCTGACCGTCCCCGGGTTGGCGCCCGCGACCCTGAAGTGGGGGTTCAGCGACCGCTCCCAGGACGGCGAT
>DATLVL010000096.1:0-6307 GCA_035577525.1 Gemmatimonadales bacterium
GGCCCGCCCGACAGCATCTGGTACAGCACGATCCCGAGCGAGTAGATGTCGGAGCGGCCGTCGACGACGTCGCCCGCCGCCTGCTCGGGACTCATGTACTGCGGGGTCCCGATGATCATCCCCTCGGTGGTCAGCTGCGCCGCGGTGGCGGCCTGGGCGGCTTTGGCAATACCGAAGTCGGTGACCAGGACGTTGCCGCGCTTGTCGAGCAGGATGTTGTCGGGTTTGATGTCGCGGTGGACCACGCCCTCGGCATGGGCGTAGGACAGGGCATCGGCCACGGCACGCGCGACTCGCGCCGCGTCGCCCGGCGACAACCGCCGCATCGGCCGGTCCCCTAGGAGCTGGCGCAGGCTCGGCCCGTCGATGCACCGCATGGCGAGGTACAGGAGCTCGGTTTGCTGCCCGACCTCGTAGATCGGGACGATGTTGGGGTGCTCGAGGCGGGCGATGGTCTGCGCTTCACGCACGAAGCGCTCGGAGAGCGTCGGCGCAGGAGCGCCGGCGGTATCCAGCACCTTCACCGCCACGTCGCGATTGAGGGCGTGGTCGCGGGTGCGGAAAACGACGGCAAAGCCGCCCTGCCCGAGCAGCGGCCCGACCGTGAACTGCTTGCCCAGCGCCTCCTGCAGGCGCTGCTGCAGGACCACGATATCCATACCTTTACTCCATGACCATCGCGCGCAAACGTACGATCGTCTGGCGGACTGCGTCAGGCCTCATCGGGCTCGGCCTCGTCTGGCTGCTCGGCGTGTGGCCGCCGCCGGTCTGGTGGCGCGATCACTGGCCCGAGCAGACCGCGATGATGCGGCTGCGCGACTCCGGCGGCAACTACCAGCCAATGCCGATCGCACGTTTTCCGGGCGTGCTGCAGCGCATGGTCATCATCGGCGAAGACTCCCGTTTCCGCACGCACCACGGCGTGGACCTCGACGAAATCCGTGATGCGTTACGGCTGCCGTCGAACGCCGGTTTCGTGCTCACGATGCGCACCTTCTGGCGCGAGCGCGACCGCGTGCGCGGGGCCAGCACGATCACGCAGCAGCTCGTGAAGAATCTGTACCTCTCACCGTCGCGCAATCCACTGCGCAAGGTCAAGGAGATTGTCACGGCGCTGCGGATGGAGGTGGCGCTGCCGAAGGATCGCATCCTGGAGTTGTACCTGAACCTCGTGGAGCTGGGACCGGGTGTGTGGGGCGTCCCGGCCGCGAGCCAGCGTTACTTCGGTGTCGCCCCGGGTGCACTGAGCGACGATCAGGCGGCTGCGCTCGCCGCGACGCTGCCGTTCCCGCTCTCGTCCAATCCGGCGTACCGGTCGAATCGGATGCTGCACCGCCGCGACCTGATCCTGGCGCGCTACAACGGCGTCAACGTCTTCATCCCGCCCGATGAGGGCCTGCTCGATTCGCTCCCCGCGGCCGCCCTGGTCGCGCCCGTCGTCCCGCCGGTGCTCGATACGCTGGTGGCCGACTCGCTCCACGTCCGGGCTGATACGGTGCCGGCGGACTCGACGCGGGATACGACGGCTGATTCGACGCGCGACAGTACGCCGTAGCCGCTGCTCAGTCGACGAGGCGCAGCGGCATCACCAGCGCGAGATAGCTCGCAGGATCATTCCACCCTACCGGCTCGATCGTGGCCGCGCGCTCCGGTGCCTTGAAGGTGAAGCGCACTTCGTCGGTCGGCATGTACTTGAGGATCTCGAGCAGATACGTCGCGTTGAAGCCGATCTCGAACGGCTCGCCATCATAGCTCACCGCCAGCTCATCCTGTGCCTCGCCCAGGTCCGGTGTCTGCACCGAGAACTTCACGAGCCCGCCCGAGAAGCCGAGGCGGATGCGGTGCGTCTGGTCGCTCGCCACGACGCTCGTGCGCCTGAGCGCCGCCCCGAACGCCATCTTGTCCACCGTCGCGATCTTGTCGTTTTCGCGCGGGATCACCTGCTCGTAGTTCGGATACGGCCCCTCGATCAGCCGCGAATAGACTAGTCTGCCCGTCGCGCGGAACCCGATGTGGTTGTCGCTCTTGGCGACCTCGAGCGCGTCCTCCGGCCCGAACAATCGGCGGATCTGCTCCAGCGCCTTGGGCGGCACGATCAAGTCGGCGGTCGACCCGCCGCTCGCCGGCACGTCCATCTTTGCCAGCCGGTGCCCGTTGGTCGCGACCATGCGCATGTGGTCCGGCCGCAGCTCCCACAGGACCCCGTTCAGGATCGGACGGCTCTCCTCGGTCGACGCCGCGAATGCCACGTGCGCGACGAGCTTGTGGACCACTCCGGCGCTCGCCTTCCAGGCCTTGTCGAACTTCACCGACGGAAACGAGGGGAACTCCTCGCGCGGCAGGCCGAGCAGTTTGAACCGCGACCGCCCGCACTCGATCCCCACTCGCTGTTCGCCGGCGCCGGTGAAGCGGATCGGTGCCGCCGGCAGCTCGCGCACGATGTCGGTCAGCTTCTTGGCCGGGATCGTCGCCGACCCTTCCGTGTCGACGTCGGCCGCGACGGTCGTGCTCACGGCGATGTCGAGGTCGGTCCCCGACAGACGGATTCCCTGCTTCGTCGCTTCGAGCAGCACATTCGACAGGACCGGCAACGTGGTCTTCGCCGGAATGGCAGCCGCCACCGCCGCGAGACCTTCCTGCAGCTGTTCCCGTGTGATTGTAAACTTCATGCCGACGGATCCCCGCGCTGCGTTGGTAAAGAGTCTTACTGCTTCTCTTCTATAAGAAATACTAGTAGTAGTAGTAGTACGTCGGGAAATGTGGGCTCGTGCAACTAAGTGCCATCTCCCTATCAGCTTCACCCCATTTGGCGATGTGTGTAGCGTGTTGGAGAATCGCCACCTTTCCCCAGCTTCCCACATCCCACAGCCCACCTCCCACACCGTTCACATTGTCCCCGCCGCATGTTGGCTACAATGCGGACAATTCCTGCCGCGCCATCTCGATCCGCTCCTTGAATGTCCGGTCGCGCATCATCTGGCGCTCGACCTTGTCGACGCTGTGGATCACGGTCGAATGGTCGCGGCCTCCGAACGCCTGCCCGATCTCGACCAGCTGCATCCCCAGCATGGCGCGCGCGAGGTACATCGCCACCTGGCGCGGGATCGTGAGCGTCTTGGTGCGGGCTTTGGACCGCAGCCCTTCGGGCGTGACCCCCCAGCGCCGCGCTACGACCTCCTGGACCCGGTCGATGCTCGGCGTCGCCGGGCCACTCGTCGTCTCCTCTCCCTGACGGATTTTGTCCGCCAGCGCCTCGCGCGCCAGCTCGATCGTCACCTCGCGGTTCTTGAGCGAGGCGAACAGCAGCAGCTTGATGATGCATCCCTCGAGCTCGCGCACGCTCGAACGGACGTGCTCGGCGATGAAGCGCAGCACGTCGTCCGGGATCGTGAGCTCGAGATGGTCCTGGTGCGCCTTCTTGCGCAGGATCGCGATGCGGTGCTCGAGGTCGGGCTGGCCGATGTCGGCCACCATCCCCCACTCGAACCGCGAGATCAGGCGATCCTCGAGCCCCGGGATCTCCTTCGGGAGCCGGTCGGAGGTCAGCACCATCTGCTTGCGGCCTTCGAACAGCGCGTTGAAGGTATGGAAGAACTCGTCCTGCGTCATTTCCTTGCCTTCCAGGAAATGCACGTCGTCCACGAGCAGCAGGTCGATGTCGTTCCGATAGCGGCGGCGGAACTCGGGCATCGTCCGCGCTTGAATGCTTTCGATGACCTCGTTGATGAACTGCTCCGCCCCGACGTACAAGAGCCGCATGTCGGGATTGCGCTTCAGCACGGCGTGCGCGATCGCCTGCATCAGGTGCGTCTTCCCCAGACCGGTGGCCCCGTAAATGAACAGCGGGTTGTAGGTACGCCCCGGGGCCTCCGCCACGGCGTGGGCGGCGGCCGCCGCCAGCTCGTTCGATTTGCCGACGACGAACGTCTCGAACGTGTACCGCTCGTTGAGCGGCATCGTGACGCTCGTCGCCACGGCCGGAGCGGGCTTTGGGGCGACGAAGAAATCCATCTGTGGCCGCTGCTGGCGGTCTTCCAGCACGCGAAACACCACTGGGGTAGGTGCGCCGAACACGCGCTCCGCCGCGCGGGCGAGCAGCGGCGCATGCTTCGTGTCGTTCCATTCCGCAGCAAACTGATCCGGCGCGCCCAGAACTAGGCGTCCGTCTTCCAAGGCCAGCGGGACAGCTGGCTCGAGCCAGGTCCGCACGGTGGCCTCAGGTAATTCGCGCCGCGCCTCTTCGAGCAGGCGCTTCCAAGCGTCTTTCGGTGACAGCTCCATCGAGAGTAATTGAATTTTGGTGGGACTTTAAGCAAGGGCGGGGCGAAGCTACGGGCCGCATGTGGAAAAGTCAACCTTGTTCGGCTCCACCCCCAAGTTTAGGTTTCCCCGCCTTACGTGAGGGTCAAATGGGGAAGCCGACGTACCGCCCGCGCAACCGGCGCCGCATCAACAAGCACGGATTCCGCGCGCGCATGAAGGACAAGTGGGGACGCGCAACGCTCGCGCGGCGGCGCAAGAAGGGTCGCAAGCGGCTCACCGTGCAGCTGCCGTCGAAACACTGGAGTGGCTGACGGGCGAGCGGTACCCGCCTCGCGCGCGGCTGCCACGCGGGGCTGATCTCGTACAGTGTTGGGACACCGGGCGCCGGGTGCGCATGCGCCACCTCGAGATGGCGTGGCGTCCAAACTCGCAGGGCCACGCGCGGACGGGGATCGTCGTTCCCCGATTCGGAGAGACCGCGGTGGCCCGCAATCGTTTGCGGCGCAGGGTGCGGGAAATCTTGAGACGCGAGCTGCTCGCCTCCCTCCCCGCCGTCGATATCGTGGTGCGGGCCCGACGCGCCGCCTATACCGCCCACTTTGCAGAGTTGCGCGCCGAATTGGCCGACGCCACGGCGCGGATCGGCTGACGTGGACCCGCGCCGGTGGCCTAGGGGCCTGGCCATGGGGTTGATTCGTGCGTACCAGCTCACACTGTCACATCTGATGTTCACGCAGTGTCGCTTCACCCCCTCCTGCTCCCGCTATTCCTACGAAGCGGTCGAGCGCTACGGCGCGCTGCGCGGCAGCTGGATGGGGTTGAAACGAATCCTCCGTTGTCACCCGTTTAATCCGGGTGGATACGACCCGGTCCCCTAGGACACTTCCGTGGATCAGCGACGCGTCATACTTGCCGTCCTCCTGATGTTTGTGGTGGCCATCGTGCCGAGCCTGCTGTTCCGGTCGAAGCAGCCGGTCGGGCGGCCGGGCGGTCGGACGGACAGCAGTCATGTTGCTGTGCAAGCTGCGGAGTCCGCCTCCGTGCCCGTCGAGTCGGCAGCTGCCCGTTCTCCGGTCCGCCCGGCCGCGCGGCCGCCCGCGGCGCTTCCAGCCGAGACCGTGTGGGTGTCCAGCCCACTCTATCGCTACGGCTTCAGCACGCGCGGCGCGCGCCTGGTCGCCGCCGAAATCGAGCCGTACAAGTCCTTCGCCCCCGGCGATTCCGGCGGGCGCGTCCAGCTCGTGCCGCCCGACGCTCCCCTCCTGGGCCTGCGCATCGTCGTCGGCAACGACAGCGCTTCCCTCGCCGACACTCCCTTCACCCCCGACCAGAAGAGCCTCACGGTCGGCGGTGACGGTACGACATTGACCTTCACCGCAGCCGTCGGCAGTGGATCAGTGACGGTCGCCTACCAGTTTGTCCCCGCCGACTATCACTTCTCCGTTAGCGGACACGTCGCCGGCCTCGGCGGCTCGGGCGGCGTCCTGATCGTCGATCTGGGGCAGGGACTTCGTTCGGTCGAGGCGGAGCCGCTCTCCGACCTCCGGGAATACGCGGTCGTGACGAAGGCCGACAAGACGCAGAAGGAAGCCTTCGCGTCGATCGATCCGGGGAAGCGCGTGGTGATGGACGGGCCGTTCGAGTGGGTCGGCGTAAAATCGAAATACTTCTTCGCGGCGATCCTCGCCCCCGACCAGAACCTTCGGCCGTTCGCCGGGGCCGTCGCGACGGGGGAGCCGCGCGAGCAAGTCACGGTGGGCTCGCTGTTCGGCAGCCGCACCAGCCTGCTCGCCTCGCGGGCGTCGGTCGTCACGACGCTGGCCCTCCCCCCGACCGGGGCATTCCGCTACGACGTCTACCTCGGTCCCTTCGAGCACCGCCGGCTCGATCAGCTGGGTCACGGCCTCGACGACGCCAATCCCTATGGCTGGTCGATCTTCCGCCCGATCATCCATCCGGTCTCGATCGTCGTCGTGCGCATTCTCTTCTGGATGCACGAGGTGCTACGGCTCCCCTATGGCTGGGTGCTCATCGTCTTCGGGGT
>DATLVL010000097.1:0-2104 GCA_035577525.1 Gemmatimonadales bacterium
GCACGGCAAGGACCCAGTCGACGAGCCCGTTCGCGACCTCGCGCCAGCGCGGCGTGCCGAATGCCGCGAAGCCCGTACAGTAGGCGCGCAGCAGCTCCGAGTTGTCGTAAGACATCTTCTCGAAGTGCGGCACGATCCAGCGTTCGTCCACGGAGTAGCGGTGGAAGCCGCCGCCCAGGTGGTCGTGGATGCCGCCCTGCGCCATTCCCGCGAGTGTTTTCTCCGCGACCTCCCGCATCCACGATTCGCCGCTGTCGCGCCAGCGCGCGATCAACAGCTCTAGGGCGCGGGGATGCGGAAACTTCGGCGCCGAGCCGAAGCCGCCGTAGCGGACGTCAAACACGCGCGCGATGCGGGCGATGGCGTCCGCGAGAATGGCGTCGGTGACCGTCCCGCTCTTCCCCTCGTCGAGCGCGGTGGCCACGTGCTCGCGCAGCGCCTGGGCGTTGGCGTCGACCTTCGCGCGGTCATCCTTGTACAGCCGTTCGATCTGGCGCAGCACGCTGACGAATCCGGGGCGGCCGAAGACGTTGTTCTCGGGTGGGAAGTAGGTCCCGCCGAAAAACACTTCTCCCTGCGGCGTGAGAAACGCGGTCAGCGGCCAGCCGCCCTGACCGGTGAGCGCCTGCACGGCGCGCTGGTAGCGCGCATCGACGTCGGGGCGCTCGTCGCGGTCGACCTTGATGCAGACGAAGCCCTCGTTCAGCACCGCAGCGGTGGCGGGGTCTTCGTACGACTCGCGATCCATGACGTGGCACCAGTGGCACCACACCGCGCCGATGTCGAGCAGGATGGGCCGGTCGAGCTGTTGCGCTCGCGTGAACGCCTCTGGCCCCCAGGGATGCCACCGGACCGGTTGATGCGCGGCGGACTGCAAGTACGCGGAGGGCTCTGTTGCCAGCTGATTGGACGTCACGACGGAGAATCTACCGAGGTCTCACCCGGCGAGGTACCGCGCGGTGGTCTGCGTCAGCAATTCGGCAGCAATCGGGAGCGCGTCCTCTTCGATGTCGAAGCGGGGACTGTGATGGGGGAAGGACGTGCCGTCGGCGCGCGCCGAGCCGACGAAGGCAAAGCAGCCGGGGACCTGTTGGAGGAAGTAACTCATATCCTCACCTCCCATGGTCCGGATATCTCCCTTCATGCGATTCTTCCCTACAATCTCCTCCCCTACGCTTTTCATCAGCTCAGCCATCGCCGCATCGTTCACCAGCGGCCCCGTCAGCCTGCGGAATTCGATAGTGGCATCGGCGCCGAATGCCCGTGCTAGCCCTCGCGCCGTGTCCTCCACGAGCCGCGGCGCGTCGTCGTAGAACTTCCCGCCGAAGGTGCGCACGGTGCCGCGCAGCGTCGCCTGCTGCGGAATGACATTGAAGGCGTGACCCGCCGCGACCTGTGTGACCGAGACGACGCCCTCCTCGAACGGGTCGCGTCGCCGCGAGACGAGACTCTGCAACGCGGTGATGACGTGGGCGGCGATCAGCACGGGATCGATGGCGCGGTGCGGCATCGCTGCATGCCCGCCCGTTCCGGTGATCGTGATGTCGAACTCGTCGACCGATGCCATCATGGAGCCCGCGGTGATGCCGATCGTCCCCACGGGTAGCTCGTTCCAGACGTGGATCCCGAACGCCGCGTTCACCGCCGGCGCTGCGAGGATCCCGTCGCCGATCATCGCCCTCGCGCCGCCCGACAGCTCTTCGGCCGGCTGAAACGCGAACTTCACCGCTCCTGGAAGCGTGACCGCCGCCAGCCGGCGTGCCACCTCGAGTCCGATCGCGACGTGGCCATCATGGCCACAGGCGTGCATCGTCCCTGGATGCCGTGAGCGGTACGGGACGTCATTCGCTTCCTCGATCGGCAGCGCGTCCATATCGGCGCGCAGCAGGACGCAGCGCGCGCCGGCTCCCTTGAGGCCGACGATGCCGGTCCGGCCGACGCCGGTTTTCACGTCGTACCCGAGACCCCGCAGCCGCTCCTCGACGAGCGTGCCGGTGCGCGTCTCCTTGAATCCCAGCTCGGGATGCTGATGCAGGTCGCGGCGGTCGCGGACCAGGGCGGCGCGATCGACGGGCGGGAGGTTCATGTCACACTCGCGAGCTGG
>DATLVL010000098.1:0-9892 GCA_035577525.1 Gemmatimonadales bacterium
ACCCCTTCCACACACTAGGCGGACTGCTGCGCGTTGCGACGTTTTCTTGTGCTTATATCTCATACATTGTAGAACTTCAATGGAGGAGCGTGAGTATGCGTGGCGTATGGGGGATTGTGATTGGCCTGGCCCTCGGCACCGCGGTGGCCCGGGCATCCGCCCAGGCGATCGACAGCGGCGGTGCGCTGGGTGGCCTGCGCGAGGCTCGTGCCGCCTGCGAGGCGGATCATGGAGCCCTGTGGGGGCGCAACCTGTGCGGCCCGATCGCCCTGGTGGTCCGCCGCTCGCATCTCGTGGTAGCGAACGACACCGTGCCGGGCTGGCCCTACCTGCGGATGAACGACGCGTTCATCACGACGCTGCCGTCCGATCAGGGCGTCGCGAACACATCGTTCGACTGGCAAGGCCGCGAATGGACCATGGTCGTACTGCCGCTGCCCGACGATCGCTTCGACCGCATCGCGCTCCTGTTGCACGAGGTGTTTCACCGCGAGCAGGGCCCGCTGGGACTGCGTGACCGCGACGCACTCAACAATCAGCTCGACACCCGGGCCGGCCGCACCTGGCTGCGGCTCGAGTATCGCGCGCTCGCCCTTGCGCTGGTCGCGCTCGACAGCGCACCCACGAACGTCCGCCGTCATGTGGCGAACGCCCTGCTCTTCCGAGCCTACCGGCGCTCGCTCTTTCCCGGCTCCGACTCGCTCGAAACGAGGCTCGAAATGCAGGAAGGGCTCCCCGAGTACAACGGCGAGCGCCTGGCCCTCGAGATGACCGGCCTCACTCCGTCCCGGGTTGCCCAGGCCGTGACCGAGCGCGAGCACCGCGGTACCTACGTGCGCGGGTTTGCCTACGGAACTGGTCCCGCCCTCGGTGTCCTTCTCGACCACTTCGCTCCCGGGTGGCGCACGGCGGTCCGCACGCACCGCGATCCCGCGGGCCTGCTGGCCCAGGCCATCCAGTTCCAGGCGCCGTCGTCGCTTGGCAGGGCGGCCAGTGGGCGCGCCCGGGAGTACGGGTGGGCGCAAGTGGATTCCGAAGAGGGCGATCGCGAGCGTGCCCGGGCGCCCGAGATGCGCATGTTTCAGAGCCGGCTGGTGGACGGCCCCACGATCACCTTCCGGCAATCACGGGATTCGCTGGCCTGGGGCTTCGACCCCAACTCCCTGATCGGTTACGACCTGAGCCACACGATTTACCCGTCGGGCTCTTTCAGCGCGCCGTGGGGATCCCTGTCGGCGGATTCGGGCGGTGTGCTGGTTCGCAACGATATGGCGGTGCTCGTCGTCGAGGCGCCCACTGGTGAGCTCCCGCCGGGCCGGCATGTGACGGGGCGAGGGTGGACGCTCGATCTCAATAGCGGCTGGAGGCTCGCTCCCGATCTCGACCGTCCTGGGAGCTACATCGTCGTGGCAATGCCCTAGACCTCGAGCAGTACCTTCCCGGTCGAGGCCCGGTTGGCGAGCGCGACGTGGGCCTCTCCCGCCCGCGCGAGAGGAAGCTCGCGGTCGATACGGACGTGCAGCGTCCCCTCCTGGATCCAGCGAAACAGGTCACCGCTGCGCTGCTCCAGCTCGGCGCGCGCCGCCACGTAGTGCGCCAGCGTCGGACGCGTGAGAAACAGCGAGCCGCGCTGGTTCAAGATCTGCGGGTCGAGCGGATCCACGGCACCGCTCGATTGACCGTAAAGCACCATCATGCCGCGCGGGGCGAGGCACCCGAGACCAGCCGTAAACGTCGTTTTCCCGACCGCGTCGTAGACCACCTGCACACCGCTGCCGCCGGTCAGCCGTTTCACCTCGGCGGCGAAGTCGATCTCGGTGTAGCGGATGATCTCGTCCGCTCCCGCGCCGCGCGCCAGCGCTTCCTTCTCCGCGGTCGACACGGTGCCGATGACGCGGGCACCGCGCCGCTTGGCGAGCTGGCACAGCAGCAGGCCGACGCCACCGGCGGCGGCGTGCACGAGGCAAGTGTCACCGGGGTGGAGCGGATACGTCGTACTCACGAGGTAGTGGGCCGTCATCCCCTGCAGCAGCACGGCAGCGCCCTGCGCCGTCGTCACGCCGGCGGGAAGCAGCACTACCTTGTCGGCCGGCGCAATCGCGTATTCCGCGTAGGCGCCTAAGCCCCCGTAGTAGCAGGCCACGCGATCGCCTACCACGAAACCGCTCACGCCGGCGCCGACCGCGGCCACCGTCCCCCCGGCTTCCTGCCCCGGGGTGAACGGCAGGGCCATTCTGTAGGCGCCCGACCGCTGGTAGATGTCGATGAAATTCACTCCCGCCGCTTCGACCCGGATCAGTACCTCTTCCGGTTGGAGAGTCGGGGTGGGAATGTCTTCGACTTGCAGAACCTCGGGGCCGCCCGTCGCGCGGACGCGAATCGCCTTCACGCCGCGGGCCTCACAGGTTGACGCGCTTCATCCCCGCCTCGGGGTAGCGCAGCCCGGACGCGGAGTTGCGCGGAATGGCGCGATCGATGCGCCGTAGCTCCTCGGGGCTCAACACCACCTCGGTCGCCTTCGCGTTCTCCTCGATGTAACGGCGCCGTTTCGTGCCGGGAATCGGGACGATGTCCTCTCCCTGCGCCAGCACCCAGGCGAGCGCGAGCTGCGACGGGGTGCACTTCTTCTCCCGCGCCATCGCCTGCACGGCTTGGGCGAGTGCCAGGTTGCGGGAAAAATTCTCGCCTTGAAAGCGCGGGTTGTTGCGCCGGTAGTCGTCCGCCGCAAGATCCTCGGGCTTCTTGAACCGGCCGCTCAGGAACCCGCGTCCCAACGGGCTGTAGGCCACGAACCCGATCCCCAGCTCGCGACAGGTCGCGAGGATCTCGTCCTCGGGATCGCGCGTCCAGAGCGAGTACTCGGTCTGGAGCGCCGAGATCGGATGCGTTGCATGGGCCTTACGGATGGTGGCGGGTGCGGCTTCGGAGAGACCGAGGAAGCGCACCTTCCCCGCCTTCACGAGATTCGCCATTGCGCCGACCGTGTCCTCGATCGGCACTTCCGGATCGACGCGGTGCTGGTAATACAGATCGATACGGTCCACGCCGAGGCGCGCGAGTGAGGCGTCGCACGCGGCCTTCACGTAGTCGGGGCGGCCGCTGACCCCCGCCCAACTGCCGTCGGCCCCGCGCACGTTGCCGAACTTGGTGGCGATCACGAAGCGGTCGCGCCGGCCCTTCACCGCCTGTCCGACGAGCCGCTCGTTGGTGTGGGGGCCGTATGCGTCGGCGGTATCGAGGAACGTGATCCCCAGCGCGAGTGCGCGATCGATCGTCGCCAGCGACTCGGCGTCGTCGCGGCCGGCATAGAACTCCGACATCCCCATGCATCCCAATCCCAGTGCCGAGACGACCAAGCCCTGGGATCCCAGCTTCCGTTGCTGCACATTGCCCTCCGCGGTGGCCGCAGGCTGTCATGGAGTGTACATCATCCCCGTGACTGATCGCGAGCGGGCAGGGTCCCTGCGGCGTCTCCTATGAACGCCAGGGTGCTGTTGTTCGATTTCGGCGGGACCCTCGATGCCGATGGTCTCCCCTGGGCGCGTCGCTTCCATACGGCATATGTGGAGGTGGGCGGCGCGCTCGACTTCGCCGCGTTCGAGCCGATCTATCAGGCGTCGGACGTCGCCCTGGCGGCGCTTCCCGAGATTCGCCGCCTCGGATTCCGCGCCGCCATCGAGGCCCAGGTGCGCTGCCTGCTGCCGCTGCTCCCCGATGCGCCGCCACTCGCGCGCGAGGCCGGCCGGATCGTCACGGCAGTGCACCTGCCGGCGGTGCGCATCGTCGCACGCAATCGTCCCATCCTCGAGCGCCTGCAGCAGGACTACCGGCTCGGCATCATTTCCAACTTCACGGGCAACCTGAAGCCGTGCCTCGACGAGCTCGGCCTGAGCCCGCTCTTCGCCGTGGCCAGCGATTCGACGGTGCTGGGAATGGAGAAGCCGGATCCGCGGATCTTTCACGCGACGCTGGACGCGCTGCACGCATCGCCCGCCGACGCGTGGATGGTGGGCGACAACTTCGAAGCCGACATCCGGCCTGCCCTGGGGCTCGGCCTGCGTGCCTGCTGGATGGCGCCGGCCGAGCGTCGCGCCGCCGCCGACGCGCCGCCGCATGCACGCATCGCCTCGTTGCCCGAGTTCGAGCGGGTACTGGCGTGAAATTTCAGGGTCTGGTCCTCGCGGGCGGCGAAGGATCGCGGATGCGCGCCGACGGCGTCCACGAGACGAAGGCGCTCGTCCCCATTGGCGGCCAGCCGCAGGCGCGGCGCGTGCTCGACGCGCTCGCCCGAGTGGGATGCGAGACGTTGACCTGCGCCGCCCGCGACGACGCGCCGGGCCTCGTCGCGGCCCTTTCGTCGTGGCACTTCGCGGTGCCATTCCGCGTAGTGCCCTGCCGGACGCCGACGTCGCTGCATACTTTCGTCGCCGGGCTGCAGGCCGCGCCGGCTGGTGCGGTGTTGTGTAGCATGGTTGACACAGTCATGCGCCACGACGATTGGCACACGGTGGCGCGACAGGCTGCGGCAAGGTTAGCCGAGGGAGCTTTCGTGGTGCTGGCTGTGACGAGTTTCGTCAATGACAAGTCTGGCTTGTACGTGACGCGGACGGCCACGGGGGACGTGGTGGCGTTCGAGCAAGCCCCCGGCGCTGCCCCTTGCGTCACCGGTGGGGTGTACGCGCTCGGACCGGCCGTCCGGCCCCTCGCCGACGAGGCGTTGCGGCTGGGCGTGTCACGGATGCGCGGTTTTCTCGACTGGCTCGTGCGACAACGGCAGGTGCGCGTTGCGACGATCGACGTGCCGCGTATCATCGACCTCGACCGGGCAGCGGATCTGAGCCTCGCGAACGCGTGGCTGGCCTCGCCCGAGCTCTGATCCGGCGGTGCGCGTGAGCACGACCTCGATGACCGACTTCGTGGCCATCTATCGCAGTCCCAGCTACTCCCCGATGCAGCATCGCTCCAACGACACGGCGATTCTCGACGGGACGGTGGGGCATCTGACGTCCCGGGGCTGGCGCGTCACGGCGGTGAGCGAGGCGGACATCGAGCAGGGCCGCCTTCCCACGGTGCCGCTCTACCTCAACATGTGCCAGGGTCCGCTCGCTTCGGAGCGGCTCATGCCGCTCGAGCTGGACGGAGCGGTCGTGCTGAACCGGCCCTCCAGCGTGCTCAACTGCCACCGCCATCGTCTGGTGCGGCAGCTCGCCGGCAGCCGCATCGCATTTCCCCGCACCGTCGTCGTGCCCAGCTCGGCAACCGTGGCCACCGACGTCCATCTCGCGTCGCTTGGCAGCGACGGGCGCCGGCTGTGGGTGAAACGGGGCGACGTGCACGCAGAGCGCCCCGAGGACGTCGTGACGACGACTCGGTCCGGCCTGGCGGCCGCGATAACGGCCTTTACCGCGCGCGGCATTCCGTGGGTGGCGGTGCAGGAACACGTCGAAGGCCCGGTCGTGAAGTTCTATGGAGTGGCGGACGGGCGCTTCTTCCGCTATTACCGGGCTGATGGGGGCGCTGCCGGTGCGGCCGCCCCGCCCGAGCTGGATGGCGACCGCTTGCGCGCGCTGGCGTTCGAGGCGGCGGCGCTGCTCGGTCTCGAAGTGTTCGGGGGAGACGTGGCGTTTCCCGAGCCCGATCGGCCCGTGCTGATCGACATCAACGACTGGCCCAGCTTCGCGCCGTTCCGCGATGCGGCGGCCGACGCGATCGCCGGGTATGTGGTGGATCGCATGCGAGCGAGGTCATGACCGCGATTGAGCGTTTGCTGCAGGTGCCGGGCCCGCGTTCCCAGAGTCTGTTCGACGCGGAGGCCGAGCATTTGGCACCCGGCACCCAGAGCGTGGCGCTGTTCAGCCGCCTCTCCATCGATCGCGGCGAAGGAGCGGTGCTGTGGGACGTCGACGGCAACCGCTATATCGACCTGCTCGCCGGCGTCGCCGTGGCGAGCCTCGGCTACGCGCACCCGCGCTACGTCGCCGCGATGCAGCGGCAGCTGGAGCGCGTGCACGTCGGCAGTTTCACGACGGAGAACCGGGCCGCCCTGGTGAAGCTGCTGGCGCACCTCGCGCCGGGCGATCTCAACCGCACGCAGTTCTACTCGAGCGGCGCCGAGGCGGTGGAGGCGGCGCTGCGGCTGGCGCAGTCGCAGACCGGGCGACGCGAAGTGATCGGGTTCTGGGGTGGCTTCCACGGCAAGACGCGTGGCGTGCTGCCGCTGCTCGGCAGCTCGTTCAAACACGGGCTCGGGCCGCTGCATCCCGGCGCCTATTCCACGCCGTACGCCGGCTGCGCCCGCTGTGCCTTCGACAAGACGTTTCCGTCGTGCGAGTGGCACTGCGTACAGTTCCTGAAGCAGAAGATCGCCGTCGAGACGAGCAACGACATCGCGGCCATCATCGTCGAGCCGATCCAGGGGACCGCGGGCAACATCGTGCCCCCGCCCGGCTACCTGAAGGTGCTGCGGCGCACCGCCGACGAGCTCGGCGCGCTGCTGATCTGCGACGAGATGATCACGGGGTTCGGCCGCACGGGCGCGATGTTCGCGGTCGAGCACGAAGGCATCGTGCCCGACGTAATTACGATCGGCAAGGGCTTCGGCGGCGGCTTCCCGATGACCGGGATCATCATGAAGGAGTCGATCGCGTTCGCCAAGCCGTTCGCGAACCCGAGCGGCAGCTCGTCGAGCTACGGCGGCAACCCGCTCGCATCCGCCGCTGCCCGCGTCACCGTCGAAACGATCATCGAAGACGGACTGGTCGAGCACTCGCGGCGGCTGGGCGAGACGATGCTCGCCGAGATGAAGCGCTGGGAAGAAACGATTCCCATCGTGAGCGACGTACGCGGCCGCGGCTTGATGCTCGGGTTCGACCTCGTGCAGCCCGGCACCCAGACGCTGCTCGACAAGACGGTCACCCGCCGCATCTTCCACGATCTGCTGGAGCGCGGCGTGATCGCCATGATCTACAACCCTGAGGTGCGCATCAACCCGCCGCTCGTCATCGGCGAGGAGCAGGCCATGGAAGCGCTGGCCACGATGCGAGAGGTTCTGCGTGACACTGCCCAACGCATTAGCGCATAAAGGCGAGGCCATCGAGGAGTGGATCGACCTGCGGTTCTTCCGCCCGGCCGGTCTGCGTCTCGCGCGCGCCCTTGCTCCCACCGCCGTCACCCCCAATCAGGTGACGGTGTGGGGCATGCTCGTCGGTGTGCTGGCGGGCCATCTCTTCTATTACAACAGCCGCACCGTCAACCTTCTCGGCGTAGCCCTGTTCATCGTCTCCGACATTTTCGACAGCGCCGACGGCCAGCTGGCCCGGATGCGCGGCACGTCCAGCCGCCTGGGACGGCTGCTCGACGGCTCCGGCGACAGCGTGCGCTTCATCAGCCTCTACGGACATCTCCTCGTGCGGCTGTTACACGCGGACTGGGGATGGAGCGCGGTGCTGCTGATGGCCATCGCGGGGTGGAGCCACTCGCTGCAGAGCGCGGCGGTCGACTTCGTGCGCAACGCGTTTCTCGAGGTCGCCGAGGGCGAAGGCGGCGAGCTCGACCTCCCCGAAGACGCGCCGGCGGGCGGCCAGTCCGGCATGTCCCGATTCGGCGCGCGGCTGTACCGCGACTACGTGCGACGGCAGGCATTCCTGTTCCCCCGCACCGTGCGGCTGGTGCGTGCGGTACGCGCGGGTCAGGTATCCGGGGCGGTCGACGAGGCCTACACGCAGCGGCTGCGGCCGCTGCTGTGGTGGTGCGCCTGGCTCGGCCAGAACTTCCGCTTCGCGCTGCTCGCCCTGGCTGCCGTCGAGACACGGGCGGCGCTGTTCCCCTGGATCACCGCGACCGCGCTGAACGTCGTGCTCGCCGGGATCATTCTCACGCAGGAAACGCAGGCCGCCGCGTTGCTCGGTGAGGCCGGTGGTTCGGCCGATGGCTACGCGCGTATCCGCTGAGCCGCGCCAGTATCGCGGAATCGTCGTCGGGGCAGGAGGTGTCGCGCGAGGGGCGCACCTTCCCGCCTACCAATCGCACGCCGCGGTGCGCGACCGCCTCCACATCGTCGGCGTGATGGATGCGGCGCCGGTCGCGCCGCTCGCCGACCTGCCGATCGTCGACGAAGGCGGCGTCGACGCGCTGGGACCGATCGACTTTATCGACATCTGTACCCCGACGGCGACGCATCTCGAGCTGGCCCTGTGGGGTCTGTCGCGCGGCTATCACGTGCTGTGCGAGAAGCCGGTCGCGACCACGCGGCGCGAGGCCGACACCCTGGCCGCCGCGGCGGTGCGGGCACGTCGCGTGGTGATGGCGTGTCACCAATACCGCTTCAATCCCGTCTGGCAGCAGGTGATCGAGTGGCTCTCGAGCGGCGCGATCGGCCGCTGGCACCTGGCGGAATGGACGGTCCATCGGCCGGCCGCCGATCCTGGCGCGCAGCGCGACGCCGTCCCCTGGCGCGGGCGCAGGGCGAAGAGCATGGGCGGCGTCCTGCTCGATCACGGCACGCATCTCATTTATCAGCTGCTCGACATCGCCGGCATGCCGCGCGCCGTGAGCGCGTGGACCGGCCATCTGCGCCACACCACCTACGACGTCGAGGATACGGCGACGATCCAGCTCGAGTATCCCGGCCGCCTCGCCACGATGCTGCTCACCTGGGCCGGCGCCGGGCGCGAAAACCGCGTGCGCTTCGTGGGCGAGTCCGGCGCGATCGACTGGAACGGCCCCGAGCTCGTGTTGCAGCGCGGCGCGCAGGTGGAGCGGCGCGACGTCGCCGCCGCCACGAGCAAGGCCGCCTACCATGAGTGGTTCGCCGAGCTGTTCGGGGAGTTCGCGCGCGCCATGGATCACGGGGTGTGCGCCGAGGCGCTCGCCGACATCCGCAAAGTCGCGACGGTGCTCGAGCTGGCCTACGCCGCCGCCCGCAGCGGCAGCGTGCAGCGCTTTCCCGAGGACGCATGAAGCGCCGCACGCTGCTGTTGTGCTTCCTCGTTGGCGCCGCGGTGCTGGCGTACCTGATCAACCGGGTCGGGTTCGGCGCCCTGGTCGCTGAAGCACGGCACACCGGCCCGATGTTTCCCGTGATCTTCGCGTCGTATGGCCTCGTGTACGTCTGTAATACGGCCGCCTGGCGCGTGATTCTGGCGAGCGGCGACAACGGCCCGACGCTCTCGTTCTGGCGCGCCTATGCGCTGTTCACGAGCGGCTTCGCGCTCAACTTCCTGACGCCGATGCTGAACTTCGGTGGCGAGCCGTTCCGCGTCGGCGGAGCGGGCCGCATCGTGGGCATCCGCAAGGCGGCCGGCTCGGTATTGATCCACAACGTGTTGCGCACGTTGAGCTTCATGTTCGGCTGGGTAACCGCCTTGGCGATCGCGCTGGTGTTGCTCCCGGCGAGCGCGGGACTCGACGCACTGCTCGGCGGCGCCATGCTGGTCTCCGGCGCGCTGATCGTCGTGATTCTCGCCGGTCACCGGCGCGACCTGCTCACCCGGACGCTCAACCTGCTGCAACGCGTGCCGCTGCTGCGCCGGCTGGGCCATCGCCTCGAGGATCGGCGTCCGGCCTTGATCGAGATCGACCGCCATGTGTCCGATTTCTACCATCGCACGCCGCGGCGCTTCTGGCAGGCGCTGGGACTCGAGTACGTAAGCCGCTGGGTACTGGCGCTCGAGTACTATCTGATTCTCTTGAGCCTGGGCCAACACGTCTCCTTCATCGTGGCGTTCGTGATCACGATCCTCGGCGGTCTGATCACCAACCTGCTGTTCTTCTTCCCCTACGAGGTCGGCTCGAAGGAAGGCGGTCTGTTCCTGCTGTTCCGGTTGTTCGGGATACCGGGCAAACTCGGCGTCTACGCCGGACTCGTGGACCGCGTGCGCGACCTGTCGTGGAT
>DATLVL010000099.1:0-16790 GCA_035577525.1 Gemmatimonadales bacterium
CTCGCCACGCTCGGCCCGATCGCGGCGCTCGTGCTGGACGAGCCGAGCATCTCGCTCGACGTGGATGGAGCCGACGATGTGCGCGAGGCGATCCGTCGCGCGAAGCAAACCGGAGCCGCCGTGTTGTTCGCATCGCATCACTTGAGCGACGTGGCCCAGCTCGCCGACCGGATTGCCGTCATGGTCGCAGGGAAACTCGTCGCGTGCGGAACGCTTGAGGAGCTGGCGACTGCGACGGGTGTCGCATGGGACCGCCGTGTGACGGACGCCCCCATTGAACGCATCTATCGGACTCTCGTCCGCGGCCTTTCCCGGCTGCAGGACGCCGCATGACGGGCCGCGCCCTGCTGCGGTTCGACGTCGCATCCGCCCGCCGCGGGCGGCTGACGCCGATCTTCGCCGCCGGCTTTGCGCTGGTGAGCGTCGGCGTCGCCCTCGCCGGACTGTCGGCGGGAGGCGCCGTCGTCGTTCAGGGTTTCGCCCGGACGTCGGTCTCTCTGTTGCAGCTCACCCTCTGGACCGTGCCGCTCTTGTCGCTGCTGCTCGGCGCCGTCAGTGGAGCGGAGTGCACCGAGCTCGAGTTCCTCACCGCGCTGCCGCTGCCACGGACGCACATCGTCGTCAGTCGCTGGGCGGCGTGGACCCTCGCGCTCACCGTGGCGCTCGTCGCAGGCTTCGGCGCAGCCGGTGTGGTCATCGGGATCCTGGCCGGATCGGCCGACGTGGCGCGCTATGTCGCGCTGATCGGCGTCGCGACACTGCTCGTTTCGGCGAGCCTCGCCATCGGGTTGTGGATCGGGATCGTCGCGCGCAGCCGCGCGCGCGCCGTCGGCTTCGCCGTGCTCGTGTGGTTCGTGCTGGTTGTGGGTGCCGACCTCGCGGCAATCGCGCTGTTATCCGTCCTGCCCGCTCCGGCTGGGAGCTGGAGTCTCGTCGTCCTGCTCACTGCGAATCCCGTGGACTCGGCCCGGGCCCTGGGTCTTGGGCTGTTTCAGGCTGACGTCGTCGCCGGACCCACGGGAGCTGCCCTCCACCGCCTGCTCGGCGGACCGGGAGCGGCACTGGTACTCGTGGGCCTGGTCGCGTGGACGATCGTTCCGCTGCGGCTCGCGGGTCGTCGCTTTGCGAGACAAGACCTCTAAGCCCACTTCGACGTTCCTTCACGTTTCCTTCATCAGCAATCGGGCAGATTGCGGTTGGCCATCAACCGGAGCCCGTTTATGTCGTGGAAACCCATCATCGTCGGTGTCGATGCCTCTCCGGCCGGAGGCCATGCGGCACAGCTGGGCTTGATGATCGCAGCCGCGGCGGACGTCGAGTGCCGGCTGGTGCACGCGACCCGCGACGTGCGGACCGCGCTGCCGGACACCGCGCAGTCGGCGCAGGCCGCGGCGTTCCGTGCCGCCGCGCTGCATGCCGTACGCGAACGTCTCAATGTCGCGCTCGAGGGCACCGTTCCCTGGAAAACCCTCCACCAAACCGATGTGAAGGAAGGCTGGGCGCCGGCGGTGCTCGATGACGCCGTGCGCGAGAGCGGAGCCGATCTCGTGATTCTCGGCGCCAAGCACCATTCCGCGTTCGGCCGCTGGCTCGGCGGCAGCACCGTGCACAACGTCGCGCGCATGCTGCGCGCCCCCATGATAGTGACCGGCGAGCCACCCGCCAGGATCCGGCGCGTGCTCGTCGCCCTGGATGCGTCGGCGGCTGCGTGCCCGACCTATGAAGCAGCGCGGCGGCTGGCCGACCTGTTCGACGCCGAGCTCAAGGCACTGCACGTGATCGAGCCGCTGCCGATTCTACCGGAAACCCCGCCGCCGGTGAACGGGGCGGAGTACCTGCGCCTGATGGAGGAGGACTGCAGCGAGAAGGTCTGGCCCATCGTCGGCCCGGATGCGGCGCGCGCGATTCGGCACGCCGTCGCCGACATCGGCATCGCGGCGGAGGCCAAGGCCTGGCAGGCCGACGTCGTTGTCGTCGGCAGTCACGGCAAAGGGCTGGTGGAGCGGATGTTGGTGGGCAGCGTCACCGAGCGGCTGCTCAGCGACCTGCCGGCGCCGATCCTCGTGGTCGTGCCTGCAGGAAAGAAGGCGGAACGTGCTGCGCGGACGACGAGTCCGGAACGGCAGGCCGTTACCGCCTGACCGATTGGATCAGTTGAAGGAGTGCGGCAGGGTGGCCCGTGACGGCGGGCCACCCTTGTCCCATCGGCATCCCGGCAGGACCCTTAATGGACGATGCGCGCCATGCTGCTGGACGGCCCCGGCCGCCCCCTCCGGGACGCTACTCTCCCTGACCCCCGGCCCGGTGGCGGCGAAGTCCTGCTTCGCGTCCACGCCTGCGGCGTGTGCCGCACCGATCTGCACGTCGTCGACGGCGAGCTCGAGCACCCCAAACTCCCTCTCGTGTTGGGACACGAGATTGTCGGCACCGTCCTCGAGAACGGACCCGGTGCCGCCCGTTTCGCCACGGGCACCCGCGTCGGCGTCCCCTGGCTCGGCTGGTCATGCGGCACCTGCGTCTTTTGCAAGTCGGGACGCGAGAATCTCTGCGACCGCGCCCAGTTCACCGGCTACCAGCGAGACGGCGGTTACGCCGAGCTCACCGTCGCCGATGAACGGTTCTGCTTTCCACTCCCCGACGGGTTCGACGACCTCGCGGCCGCCCCACTGCTCTGTGCCGGGCTGATCGGCTACCGGTCCCTCGTCCTGACCGGCGACGCGGAGCGCCTCGGCATCTACGGCTTCGGCGCGGCGGCCCACATCGTGACCCAGGTCGCACGCCACGAAGGCCGCCGCGTGTTCGCGTTCACGCGACCAGGTGACGAGGTGGGCCAACAGTTCGCGCGTGAGCTCGGCGCGGCGTGGGCTGGTGGATCGGACAGTCGCGCCCCGGAAGCCCTCGACGCGGCGATCATCTTCGCGCCGGTCGGTGCACTCGTGCCGACGGCGCTCGCCGCCATCGCCAAGGGCGGGACGGTGGTCTGCGCGGGGATTCATATGAGTGATATCCCAGCGTTTCCCTACGATCTCCTCTGGGGCGAGCGGGTGGTGCGCTCGGTGGCCAACCTGACGCGCGGCGATGGTACCGAGTTCCTGCGGGTGGCCGGAAAGATTCCTGTCCGGACGACCGTGGAGGAGTATCCTTTGGAGCGGGCGAACGACGCGCTACGAGACTTGCGGGAGGGAAAATTGCGCGGCGCAGCAGTGTTGCGGTTGTAGTGTCCAGCCTTCCCTCGTCATCGGACATTCCCTTCGTCATTGGACATTCGACATTTGACTCACTCGGGATCCGGAGCGTGCACGACCCCGATGTAGGGAAACGCCCGGTACTTGTTGTCGTAGTCGAGGCCGTACCCGACCACCCAGCGATCTGGAATCTCGAACCCCACGTAGTCGAGCCGCACGGCGAGGTGCTCGTGGCCGCGCTTGCGCGCCAGGACGCATGTCCTGACCGACGCCGGCTCGCGCAGCTCGAAAGCCTTCACGAGATATCCAAGCGTACACCCCGAGCTGACGATGTCCTCCACCAGGACGACGTGCCGCCCTTTGATGTTGACGCGCAGGTCCATCGCCAACCGAACCGAGCCCGCCGGGAGGCTGCCGCGGTCGTATTCCGTAAGCGAGATGAAATCCACCGAACACGGCACGGTCAGCCGTCGTGTAAGATCGGCAAGAAACATGTACGCACCGCGCAGCACGCCGACCATCAGCAGATCCTCCACTCCGGCGTGATCCTGCGAGATGCGGCGGGCGAGGTCGTCGACGCGATCCGCGATCGCCGCGGCGGGGATGATGACTGGCGGCTGGAACTCGCTCACACCGGAACCAGTTGGCCATCCTGCGCAACCTGGCTGGTCCACTTCAACTTGGAGGTGATCAGGTCCCCGAGTGCCTTCGCCGACTGCGGTTCGCCGTGCACGAGGTACGTGGTGCGCGGTGCGCGGGTGAATCCGCCGAGCCAGCGCAGCATTTCGTTCTGATCGGCGTGCGCCGAGAGACCGTGAATCGTCTCCACACGGGCCTGCACCGGCACGTCTTCGCCGAACAGCTTCAGGGTCTTGGCGCCGTCCTGCAGCGCCCGACCCCGGGTGCCGAGCGCCTGGAATCCCACCAGCAACACCGTCGCCTTCGGATCGGGGAGCCGGTGCGCAAGGTGATGCAGGATGCGGCCGCCGGTTGCCATCCCCGAGGCCGAGATGATGATCGCGGGTCCTTGGAGATCGTTGAGGCGTTTCGAGTCCTCGACGGCTTTCACGAACGTGCAGTGCGCCGTGTGCAGCGGTGTGTGGCCGCTGCGCAGCTCCGCGAGGCACTCCTCGTCGAGATCCTCCGGATGGTGCAAATAGATCTCCGTCACATCGGTGGCAGAGGGACTGTCGACATACACGGGCAGCTGCGGGATGCGTCCCGCGTCCTCGAGATGATGCAGCATCCACAGCAATTCCTGCGTCCGGTCCACGACGAATGCCGGCACCACGAGCACCCCGCCACGCTCGGCGGTCGCTTTCACCACCGCAGCCAGCTCGTCGTCGGTCCCCGGCGGGTGCACGCGGTCGCCGTAGGTCGATTCGACGAGTAATACGTCGGCCTCAGCGACCGGATCGGGATCGGGGAGAATCGGCCGATCGTACCGCCCTAGATCTCCGCTGAAGACGATGCGCGGACCGGCTCCCAGCTTTACGTCCACCGTCCCTGCCCCGAGGATGTGGCCCGCCTTCCGATACGTGACGACGATGTCTCCCGCGACAGGGAACGACTGGCCGTAGGGTGGCGCAGCCTTCAGCTGCGACAAAGCCTGCTGCGCGTCGGACGCGGTATACAGGGGTAGCGCTGGAGAGTGCTTCGAGTAGTGGAGTCGGTTCGCCCGCTCCGCGTCCTCTTCCTGTAGATGAGCGGAATCCGGCAACAGCACGCCGAGCAGATCGATCGTCGCCCGCGTACAGTAGATCGGTCCGCGGTAGCCGCGCCGCACCAGGAGCGGCAGCGCCCCCGTGTGATCGATATGCGCGTGCGAGATGACGACGGCGTCGATGCTCTTGGGGTCGAAGGAAAAGTCCCGCCAGTTGCGCTCGCGCAGCTCCTTCAACCCCTGGAACAGTCCGCAATCGAGCAGCACGCGGTGCCCGTTGGCGGTGACGAGATGCATCGAGCCGGTGACGGTGCCCGCCGCACCGAGAAACTGTATGGAAGATGGGGTCGCCATCCGCCTAAGATGCACCCTGCGTCGATTGGCGGCTAACCGGCGCGCCCTCCTTCGATCACGCCCAGCACCCGCAGCAGTCCGTCCAGAATTGTGAGCGGATGCGGCGGGCACCCCGGTATCCAGAGGTCGACCGGGATTTCCGCGGGAACGCCGTGCGCGACTTCGGGGCTGCCGCGGAACGGCCCACCGCTCACCGCGCAAGCGCCCACCGCAAGCACGATTTTCGGGGACGGAACGGCTTCATACGTCTTTTGCAGCGCCAAGCGCATGTTGACGTTGACGGCGCCGGTGATCACGATTCCATCGGCGTGGCGCGGCGAGGCGACGAACTGGACTCCGAAACGGGCCAGGTCGAACACCACGTTGCCGAGAGCCACGAGCTCGGCCTCGCACCCGCCGCAGCTCCCCGCCACCACCGACCGCAGCCGCAGCGATCGCCCGAACAGCAGGCGACTGCGCTCGTCGAACGCCCGCGCCAGCTCGACCTCGCCGGTGGGGGTCACCAGCGCGTCGCGACGGTCAACGGCCATCCGATAGTCCCGGGAATAACCGATGGCGCCTTCCGGGCATGCGGCCACTTCCTCAGGACTGAAGAGACACGCCCCGAGGTCCAGCGCCGTTCGAGCGTCGGAGCCTTCCACCAGGAACGCCGAGGGGGCGTGGGCGGGGCACTCGCGGCAGTCATCCGGGCAACGGGCGGGGTCGCGCACCGCACGGCCGCGGAATCGCTCGGGCAGCTCGGGGAGAGGTTCTCGCGGAAAGGACAGGGTGCGCATCCCCTGCCGCAGCCGGTTGCGGATCAGGTCGAGCACGGGATCACAGCACCGATCACAGGTCGTGCCCGGCGTAGGAGAGATTGAAGCTCTTGTTGCACAACGGGAAGTCGGAGATCTCGTTCCCGGGCATCGCGAGGGCGAGTGCGGCCCAATTGTGGAACGACGGGTCCGTGACCTTATGACGACGGATCTTCCCCACGTCGTCCGTGATGACCACGTGCACGATCTCCCCGCGCCATCCCTCGACCATCGCCACGACCAGCTCGTCGGGCCGCAGATCCCCGCACGTCACGCGGGCGCCGCCACGCGGCAACGCGGCGAGCTGCTCGATGAGGAAGGCGAGCGAGCGCTGAATCTCCAGCCGCCTCACCAGCGCCCGCGCCAGCACGTCGCCCGCCCAGGCCGTGGCGACCGGGATGTGGGCGAAGCGGAAGATCCCGTAGGGATGATCCTGGCGAACGTCCCGCGACACTTCGCACGCCCGGGCCACCGGACCGACGAGGCCGGCATCGCCGCACGCTGCCTTCGGCACGATACCCACCCCTTCGAAGCGGCCCTACACCGAGGCGCTCTGGAACATCAGGTCGAGAACCGGCTCAACTTCCTCCGCGAGTCGCTCCAGCCGGTCGCGCATCTCTCCCGCCATCTCCGGCGTAATGTCGAATCCGACTCCGCCCGGCCGCACCAACCCCCGACCGTACCGGTTGCCGCTCAACGTCATCAACAGATTCAGGCACTCCCCGCGCAGGCGTCCGAGGTACGCCGCTGCCGGCGCGTAGGCCACGTCGCCGGCCATGGCGCCGAGGTCGCCGATATGGTTCGCCAACCGCTCGAGCTCGAGGGCGATGCCGCGGATCGTCTGCGCGCGTGGCGTCTTGCGGGTACGCGCCAGGGCCTCGAGGGCGCCGCAGTACGCTTCGGCGTGCCCGATTACGCTGTCCCCAGCAATCGACTCTGCCAAGAGTACTCTGCGCCCGGAGTCGAGCGTCTCCAGCAGCCGCTCCACGCCGCGGTGCTGGTACCCCAGCATGATTTCTAGAAACAACACCGTCTCGCCGTGCGCCTGGAAACGAAAATGACCGGGCTCGATGATCCCCGCGTGGACGGGGCCTACCGCCACCTCGTGAACCTCATCACCCTCGATCCGGAAGAACGGATGTGCCTCCCGATCCATCGATCCGTTCACCCGGGCGGGTGACACGTGATCCGGCGGGTGGCGCCGCAACGGCTTGAGCCACGGATGCCCTTCGGGCACCACTGCGCACTGCTCCGCGATCTCGCGCTCGAAGCGGTTGGCCTGGGGGCAATGGGGGGTGAGCGCCGGGTAGTGCTGGGCCACGACCGCGCTCACCGCCTGCAGGTCACCTCGGACATCGTCAGCCAGGATGGCGACGAGCCTGGTCCGATCGTCCTTCTCGGGCATGCCGAACAGCGAGGTGAGACGCCACCCCTGTGCCACCGCTTCGACCAGCCTCTCACGGAAACGGTCGAATGATTCGCGCGGAACGGATTTCCAGGGGACGGCGCGGCGATTGCGCAGCCCCAGCTCCTCGAAGCTCGTCACGGCGCCGACCCTCCGAGCGCCGTGGCGGCCCGTGCCAGGAGCTGCTGCAGCGGTGAGGGGATAGCGATCCCCAGAGCCAGAGCGCCCACGACGAGCGCCGCGGGACCCGCCACGAGCCACGCGCTCTCCCGGGTGCGTGGCTGGGGGACCGGCCCCGGCCCGTACAGCATCCCCAACATCATCGCTCCGACCCCGATGAAGATCACGGCGAGCAGTGCGAGGGTCGCGCCCGCGATCCAGGGATGGCCACCAGCCCAGGCCGCCCGCACGATCGTGAACTCGCTCAAAAACATCCCGAACGGCGGCGAACCCGTCACGGCGAACAGTCCCAGGAGGAGCAAGACTCCAGACACGGGGACCGCGCGCAGCACGCCTCCACCGGACGACGGGGACGCCGTGGCGGCCGGCCCGATGACCAGCACGGCGTTCCCGACCGCAAGGAAGAGGAGGCCTTTCACCACCGCGTTGTTGACCAGATGGAGGACGCTGCCGTAGACCCCGACCCCCCCCAGTCCGAGTCCGAGAACGAGCAAGCCCACGTGCTCGACGCTGGAGTACGCGAGCAAGCGCTTCACGTCGGTTTGCCCGACGACGAACGCCGCGGCCACGGCGAGCGAGAGCAGTCCGAAGATCACGAGCGGCGGTTGCACGAATGGCCCCAGGCCTGCGGCAAACGCCACCTCGGTCACCCGGGCAATCCCGAGGAACGCACAACTCGTGAGGCCCCCGGCCATGAGGCCGCCGACCAGCGCCGGCGCCTCGCCGTACGTGTCCGGCTTCCAGGTGTGCATCGGCGCGAGCCCCAGCTTGGTGCCGTACCCCACCAGCAGAAAGACGAATGCCGCCTTGAGCCAGACCGGGTGAAGCAGCGCCGCATGCGCGACCAGATCCTCCAGCACCAGTGGCCGCACTCCAGGGCCGAGGTCGCCCTGGGCGGTGGAGAGAAAGAAGGTGCCGAGCAGCGCCAGTGCAATACCGACCGACGAGAGAACGAGGTACTTCCACACCGCTTCGAGGGAACGCCGGTCGCGCCGTTGGAAGATGAGCGGCGCCAGCGCCAGCGTGGTGCCTTCCATCCCCACCCACAGGAGGGCCAGGTGATGGCTCAGAGCAACCAGCGACGCGGTCGCGAGAAACACGAGGAGCCAGCTCGCAAACCCGCGCCCGGCCCGTTCCCGCCTCAGGTATCCCACCGTGTACGTCGCCACGACGAAGAACAGCACGCTGACGATCGCAAGAACGACGAATCCCAAAGGGTCGAGCGCAAGCCATCCATCGAGCACGGCGGCGGGGGGGGCCCACCACGCCGTCGCGACCAGCACCAGGTGAATCGCGGCCACCCAGACCAGCCAACCGCTCTGCCGCGTCCCGCGGGCGTAGGCTCCCGCCGCGCCGAGCGCGGGCACGAGGAACAACGCGAGCATGAGCATCAGTCTCTGAGCTCCGTGAGGCGGGCCGAGTCGAGCGAGTCGAACTCCCGGTTGATGTGAAACACGACGATCCCCATGATGAACACGCCCACGAACACGTCGAGCAGGACGCCGACCTCGACCAGAAAGGGAACGCGGTCTAGGCTCGTCAAGCCGAACACGTAGATCCCGTTCTCGAGCATGAGGTAGCCCACGACCTGGATCAGCGCCTTCGCCCGCGTGGCCAGGACCTGGAGCCCCATGATGACGCATGCGAGGGAGGTGGTGACGAGCAAGACCGGATGCTCGCCCGGGACGGGGAGTCGCGTCGCCACCGCGCCCGCCACGGCGACGGCGAGAATCCCGAGCAGCAGGGACGCGATGTAGCCGACGCGTGGCTCGACCTCCCGGCGGACCGCGGCCTCCCGGATCGCCCAGATCAGGAACGACGGCAGCACGAACGCTTTCACGAGAATCGTCCCCACCGCGAGCCCCAGCGTGTGGACCGACCACTGCGGGTGCAACACGAGCGGCAAGAGACCGAGTAGGCCACCCTGAACGGCCACGGCCCGGATGCACGTTGTGAGCCGTGTGGTGCCGAGGATGAGAAAGCCGAATAACAGGACGAGCAGCAGCAGCAGGTCTGCCAGACGTTCCATGATTACGTGAGCAGCTGGAGGATGGCGCCGAGCGACGCCAGCACCGACGCGGCGACCAGGAACTGCGGGACTCGGCTCAAGCGGAGCCGCGCCATGCTGGATTCCATGACGCCCACTGCGACGGCCACCGTCACGAGGCCCGCCACGAGCACCCCCAGCGCCGCCGGACCGTTGAGATGGGCGCGGGACGCCAGAACACTGACTGGCAGCGCGGCGAACAGCGCCATCCGGAGCGCGGCGCTGTAGAGCAACAGCGCCAGATCCGGGCCACTGAAATCGAGCACCGTGACCTCGTGAATCATGGTCAGCTCGAGGTGCGTGGCGGGGTCGTCGACCGGCACGCGGGACGCTTCCGTCAGTAGCACGAAAAACAGGCTCACTGCCACCATCGTCAGCGCCGGGGCCGCCGGCCCCCAAGGGAGCGTCTGCGCTCCGCCGAGCATCCCCTCGAGCGAGAGCTGCCCCGTAACGAGCGCCAGTACGACGAAGCTGAGAAACAACGCCGGCTCGACGAGCGACGCGAACGTCGCGTCGCGGCTCGCGCCCATCCCCTCGAAGCTCGACCCGGTGTCGAGTGCCGCGAGCACCAGGGTGAAGCGACCCAGGGCAAGCAGCGCGGCGAACGCTACGAAATCCCCTGTGAAACCGAACAGCGCGCGGCGCCCGTCGAGTGGCAGTAACCCGAGAGCGAGCAGTGGAGTCACCAGTCCTGCCACCGGCGCCAGGCTGAACATCCAGGTCGTCGTGGTGCTGTACACGGCACCCTTGCGCATCAGACGGAGAAGGTCCCAGTAGAGCTGCATCAGAGGCGCACCGCGCCGGCCGGTGAGCACCGCTTTCGTCTTTGCGGCGACTCCGGGGAGCGCTGGCGCGAGCGCCAGCAGGACGAGGAGGCTCGCGATGGACGACACGGTCAGGGTGACACCCCCCGCGCCAAATAGAGGAGCAGCAGCAGCAGGGTTGCGATGACGTACAGGAGGTACACCCACAATCGGCCCTGCTGGAGCGGACGTAACCGTCCCAATACGCCGCGTACGGCGGCCCAGGCGGGGAGGATCGCCCTGTCCAGGACAAGCTCGCTGGCGTGAGTGTGAAACGCACCTCCCGCGGGGGCGAGTGTTTCATGGACACCCGTCAGAGGGCCATACGCCGCGAGCAGCGGAGCCGCGAATGAGGATGCCGTGTACTGCATCCGCTCGTTCTGGAGGGCGTAGCCGCACCCCCAGGTCTCCGCTCGTGTGATGGACCGGCGCCGTCGTACGGCTGCCCATACGACGATCCCGACTGCGAGGAGCACGACGAGCAGGAGCGACCAGAGCCCGAGGCGGACGATACCTACGAGGACGTCGCCCACACTCGACGGGATTGAGATTCGCGCGATCGACGCGCCCACGACGAGCGCCGGCCCCACCGCAAGACCGGGTGCGAGTCCAATGAACGCGCAAGCGCCCGCGAGACCGAACATCGGACCCAGCATCCCGGCAGAGACCTCGTGCCCATGGAGCGCCGCGTCACTCCGCGGCACGCCCAGGAACACGATTCCGCACACCTTCGCGAAACACGCCAGGGCGAGACCACCGATGATCGCGAGTCCAGCCACGCCGAACAGAACCAATCGGATGGACCCAGCGCTCGTGCCGCCATGCAGCAGACCGAGATAGACGACCCATTCGCTCACGAAGCCGTTGAGCGGCGGCAACCCCACGATGGCAACGGATCCGATGAGGAACGAAACCCAGGTGAGCGGCATACGACGCCCCAGGCCGCCCAGGCGATCCATGATTCGCGTCCCCGTCGCGTGAACCGTCGCGCCGGCGCCCAGAAACAGAAGGCTCTTGAACAAAGCATGATTGACCGTGTGCAGCACCGCGCCGGCGAACCCAAGTACCGCGACGAGCGGCACCCCGTAGGCGGCGCCCAGGGCGCCCGTTCCCAATCCGATCAGAATGATCCCGATGTTCTCGACGCTGTGATAGGCGAGGAGCCGCTTCAGGTCGTGCTGCGCCAGGGCCCAGAGCACGCCGAGCACACCCGAGAAAACCCCGCTGACCAGAACCAGCCAACCCCACCACGCAGGCGGCGCACCGAGCAGGCTCACGACTCGGATCAGACCGTAGATCCCCATCTTGATGACCACGCCGGACATCAGCGCCGAGACATGGGACGGGGCCGAGCCGTGGGCATCGGGAAGCCAGAAGTGGAGCGGGACGAGACCCGCCTTGAGGCCGAATCCGAAGAGCGCGAGACACAGGACGAGTGCCCCTCCGGCGGGCAGGCTGGCGGCCCGACCCGCCAACGCGTCAAAGGTGAGTCCGCCGCCGACGCCGGCCCAGGAGGCGAACAACGCGATCAGCGCAAGAGTGCCTACGTGTGTCGCCACGAGGTATACCCACCCTGCGCGTCGCACTTCGGGCCGCTCGTTGTCGAACGTCACCAGGAAATAGGCGAGTACCGCCATCACCTCCCACGCGACGAGAAACGGCACAACGGCCCGGGCCAATACGACCAGTACCAGGGCGACCAGCTCGACTGCGAAGAGGGCGCGCGCGGTCGCGACGCCGCGACGGTCTTGAGCGCTGCCGAGGGCACGCGAACCGTACAGCGCGCTTGCCAGGCCCGGACCGAGGATGACGAGAAGAAACGCCGCGGAGAGGAGATCGAGACCAAATACCCACGGACCGCTCGGCGCAGGGATGGACAGCCGCACTGGCGCCGCCGACCCACCCGCCAGCACGCGTAACGCTGGTAGAGCCGCCAACACGCAGCCGGCGGAGACCAATAGTCCGTAGGCGCGCTCCCCGAGCACAGGCCGGGTGCGCAGCAGAGCGGCGCACGCCGCGGACGCCGCGATGAGCGCGAGTCCGACGAAACACAGGCTCACCGGGATGCCGTCGTGTGCGTTCCGCTCGTGGCCTGCTCCAGCTCCCGCACGCGGGCGAGCAACGCGGTGGCGCTGGCACGCCGCTCCAACAGTCCCCTGAGCGTCTTGTCCCGCAACACGAAGCCGAGCTGTGCGAGAATCCGAAGATGGGCCGGCACATTCGGGCTGATGACGGTGAAGAGCGCGTGCACGGGCTTGCCGTCAACCGCGTCGAACGGTACCGGATGGTGCAGCAAGCACAGCGTCACGAACGGGGCCGTGACGTGCAGCAGAATCGGGTTGCGGACGTGCGGGATGGCGATCCCGTCGCCGATCCCCGTCGAGCCCATCGCCTCGCGTGCCTCGAGCACCGTCGCGAGAAAGTCGCGGTCGGCGTCAGGGGGCAGCGGCAGGCACTTCACGATTTCGCGCAGGACCTCCGCTCTTCCTTCGCCGCCGACGTCGTGATGGATGCCCCCGGCGACCAGTAGCTCCGACAGCAGGCCCATCTCTTCGGGTTGCCGCCGCGCCTGATCCAGCAAGCGGCGGGACACGGCGATGCCCTGTTCCGTGGCCCACTCCCATACTTCGATCGCGTTGAGGTGGAGCCGCTCGTCGACCCGGTGCGCGGGAAGGCCGCGTTCGGCGATCCAACGCCGCACCGTCGCCTCGGCCACGCCGAGATACGTGGCGGCTTGCTGAACGCTCAGTTGCATGGAGAGAATGAATCCATCGCCGGGCACCAGGTCGGTATTCGCACAGCGAACAATCTATCGGTCGGCCAAAGAAACACCGAAGCTGGACCCGATACCCCAGCACTCCGGAATCTAGTGAACGGCGGGGAACGCGAACCGGCTCCAGCGTACCCCGCCGGCCGTGGTATCGGCCAGACGGGCTCCACCGGCGCGTTCCACCGCTGATTCGAGTTCCGCACCGCTCGCCGCGTACGCATTGGCGATCACCAGCCAGACCGTTGGAGCGGCTACCGCCTTGATGCGCGTAGCTTCATGCGTCGCCCATCCCGAATCTGGCCGGGCCTGGGCTAGCCCCACCACCTCGCGCCACTGGATCCCCGACGCGAGTCCGAGCAGCTCCACATGACCACCCCGCGACACGGCGAGGTCACCGCCCTCTCGGACGTCGACCGTGCGACCCCTGCTCGCTGAATTGTGGAACGCCGGCGCTCCCGGAACACCCGCGTCATGCGCGACGCGGCCGAGATAGGCGGTGTCGACGGCACGCCAATCCGTCGTGTAGAACGCCCACGCCGGTATGGCGCCGCCGGCGACGTAGACCGGCTCAGTGGGAGCGCGCTGTCGCTGCAGCGCGGCTATCGCCTCCCGCGTCGCGGGCGTGCGATACGGATGGGTGAGATCGACACCCAGGAGCAGCACGATCAGCACCGCGGCCGTCGCAAGCCCGACGCCGCGCCGCCAGGCTAAGACCCGGGCGAGGGCCCCGCCGGTGGCGAGGAGCAGCATCGGCGCGACGCTGAGTAGCAGCCGCGCCGAGAGTGGGTAACGATGAGCGGTGGAGGCCGCGAGCACGGTGAGCAGAGTGGCCCCGAACACCAGAACGACCCACCTCTGCTCGGTTCGCCACCAGTAGGCGCACCCGATGGCGAAGAGGAGCAGCGCAGCGACCATGGCCGGGGCGGGAACGGGACGGGCAACCAGCGCCTGAACGAGCGTGGTGCCTAGTAGACGCCATCCCGCGGGATGTAGCGGCGTAAAAAACGCGCCGGACCAGAACTGCGCCATGTAAGAACTCGCCGCCGGCGCGCGATAGAAAAAACCGTAGACCAGGGCACACCCGATGCCCCACACTGCCCCGCATGCGGCGATGCGGCGCCACTCGGTGGTGCGATGGCGCGCCCACAGTCCCCAGGCGAGCGCGGCGCCCACGGCCGCGAGTACGAAGGGAGCGGGGATCGACCACAACCCCGCAGCGATGCCGCCCAATCCCAGACTCCACCATTTGCGGCGTCTCGTGGGATCTTCGAGGACACCGAGCGCCAATGCCATCATGACAAGCGTGGTGAGACCGTCACCGATATAGGGCTTGGCAGTGACGCTGTACTGGACCAGCGTCGGCGTCACCGCGGCGAGCCCAACGCTCGCGATGGCCGCCGGCTCCGCTAACAGCCGGCGGGCGACGTGCCACGTGACCAGCGGGAGTGCCAGGCCGCACACGAGCGGCACCAGGCGCAGGGACCATTCGCTCATCCCAAAAAGCATGGTGGCGAGCTTCGTGGTCTCGAGGTACAGCGGTGGGGCGGTCTGCAACGAAGCGAGTGGGTGCAGCAGCTGCGCGAACGAGTGCGTTCCGATGTCGAGCGCGAGCGATGTCTCGTCGATCGACAGGGAGGAGCGCGAGAAATAGAGGGTGAGACGAAGCGCGACACCGAGGGCCAGGAGCAGCCAGGGAGCGTAGCGTCGCACTGGCCGGACGCTACGCTTTTTCGAGCAGCGCTTGGAACCGTGGATCGCCGTGCAGCGGCATCAAGTCGGAGTCGTTTTCGATCCAGCCGCGCAGCCCGAACCCCAGTTGTACGGCTTTCTCCAGACAAGCGAACGCTTCGTCGTGCTCGCCCTGTACGGCGTAAAAGCACCCCACGTTGTACAGCAGCCCCGAATCCTCTGGGTCGATCGCCAACGCCCGTTTCGCCCACTCGAGCCCGCGTTCGCGCTGCCCGATATGCGCGAGCTCGATCGCGCCGAGACAGAGCGCGCGCGGATCGTCCGGGTTCAACTCGACGTAGCGCTCGATCAGCTCCCACGTCTTGCGGTGCGCCGCTTCGGCGTCGGCGGTGCGACCCAGCCCTTCGTAGGTTTGGGCGAGGAACGACGCAGCTTGGTAGTCGTCGGGGCGGAGGCGGCTCGCCTCTTCGAACGATCGCGAGGCCTCGGCGACCTTCCCCTGCCCGTACTGCACCCGGGCGTAGTAGTAGTGGGCTTCGAAGAGCTTGGGATTGAGGCGGATCGCCGTGGCGAACTCCTGCTCCGCTTCGGCATGCTTCCCCGCGAACGCCAGCGCCATGCCGCGCGATGCATGCGCCTCGGCGAGCTGCGGGTCGAGCTCCAGCGCCCTGCGACTCGCGCTGTCGGCCTGTTCGAGATGGGCTCCGCTGGCATCCCAGTACGTGTAGATGAAAGAACAGCAATCAGCGATGCCGGCGTAGGCGAGGGCGTAGTTGGGGTCGATCTCCTTGGCGCGCTCGAACATGCGGCGCGCGTACTCCACGCTCTTGCGCCGCCACTGATGGAAGAACTGCCGGCCGCGGAGGTAACACTCGTAAGCCTGGACGTTGGCCGTCGGCGCCTTCTCCATCGCCCGCTTCTCGTCGTCGCTCAGGACGACGCGTAGCGCCTTCACGATGTTGCCGGCGATTTCCTCCTGAATCGCGAACACGTCCTCCATGTCGCGATCGTAGCGCTCCGACCAGAGGTGATAGCCGTCCGCGACGTTGATCAGCTGCGCCGTGATGCGCAGCCGGTTCCCCGCCTTGCGCACGCTCCCCTCGAGCACGGTGCCGACGCCGAGCTGCTCGCCGACCCTGCGGATGTCGAGGTTCTGTCCCTTGAATGCGAATGCCGACGACCGCGACGCCACGCGCAGCGCCTGGATCTTCGTGAGCGCGTTGAGGATCTCCTCGGCCATTCCCTCGCAGAAGTATTCCTGGTCTCGTTGTGGGCTCATGTCGGCGAGCGGAAGCACCGCGATCGACTTCGCTGCCGCGTGCACCCCGGCAGCGCTGGGCACTGCCCCGGGCGGTGTCGACGCTCCCGAGGGCTTCAGCGCCTGCGCGAACTGATTGGCAGACCCGAAGCGCTCACCGGGCTTCTTGGCCAGCGCTTTCGACACCGCGGCGTCGAGCCACTCGGGGAGGTCGCTGCGACGGTCGCGCAGCGGCGGCGGCGGATCGGTGAACAACTTCGCGATAATGGCCTGCGCCGTCGGGCCCGCGAAGGGGACCTGGCCGGCGAGCATTTCGTAGAGCATCGCCCCCAGTGAGAAGATGTCGCTACGGCCATCCAGCTCGCCTTCTCCCGCCGCCTGCTCGGGGCTCATGTATGCCGGGGTCCCGATCGCGGCGCCGGTCTGCGTCAGGTTCTCCGCCGCCGCCGCGCTGACGGCCTTGGCGATCCCGAAATCGGTGACGACGGCCTCGCCGTCGTGCAGCATCACGTTCTCAGGCTTGATGTCGCGATGAACGACCTGGTGGCGGTGGGCATAATCGAGCGCCGCGGCGACCGAGCGGGCGACCTGAACGGCATCGTCCACCGAAAGCCGCTTCGCGCGCTCCAGACGCTGGCGCAG